>CANOUM010000060.1 GCA_947570515.1 uncultured Clostridia bacterium | reverse complement strand
GCGTACAATCCATTTTTCCATTTATTTCTCCTATGATGAAAAAAGCCTCCATACCGAAATATGGAGGCCTACTTTTATTTATGAAGCTTTGTTTCTAGCAAATACCAGACCGGGCTGGCAATGAAAAGCGACGAATAAGTACCCGCTACAATACCGACCAGAAGCGGCAGTGCAAACCAGCGTAATGACTGCACTCCTAACAGGAATAACAGAAAAACGGTAATGATCGTAGTAAAAGAGGTGCCTAACGAACGCCCCAGCGTTTGCTGAATACTCACATCACACAGCTTGGCCATCTCATTTTTCCGGTAAAATTTACGATTTTCTCGAATACGGTCAAACACAACGATCGTATTATTGATAGAATATCCCACGATCGTTAAAAGCGCTACAATAAAGGTATTATTGACCGGAATCTGAAAAAGCGTATACACCGCCACAACAATCAACACATCATGCAGCAAGGGAATCAAAGAGCCAAGTCCAAAACAGATATCTCTAAAACGCAGACTGATATACAGCAGCATCAAAATACCCGCAATAATCGTGGAAATAATAGCAGCCTTTTTCATTTCCGAGCTGATCGTAGGGCTAATGCTTGAATGTTCGATCAGATCTGCCTTTGTTTCTGTATCTAAACCATATTCATTGGCAATAGCCATATACAGTTCGTCGATCTGCTCCGGCTTTATCTCTTTTACTTTAATTGTAATCTGTGTATCGCTGCCGCTGCCGGAGACTGCCTGAATTTGCGGATTACTATCTCCGGAAAATTCTTTTACAATCTCTTCTAGCCGCGCATTCTCTTCTAAAGACTGATGCATATCAATCTGCAGCATAGTACCGCCTGCAAATTCAATATCATAATTCAAACCTCTGAAAATAAAGGAAAGAATACCCAACAAAATAATCACAAGAGAAATGGAAAACCATACCTTGGTTCGCTCGATTACTTTCATTTTGCCACCTCCTGCACTGCTTTTTTCTTTTTGGCGATGCAATACAGCTGATTTTTCTGCGGAAGCAGCACCATAAACTGAGTCAAAATAAGCCGTGTCACAACCAAAGAGGTGATCATGGAAATGACAATACCCAGCGCCAGTGTCTGTGCAAAGCCACGGATGGGTCCGCTGCCAACGACAGACAGACCTAGAGATGCAATCAAGGTTGTAATATTGCCGTCTAAAAGTGCGGATAAAGCTTTTTTGAAGCCATCCCGTACCGAAACACGAAGGGTTCTTCCCATCGTAATTTCTTCTCGAATACGAGAGAAAATGATAATATTGGCATCCACTGCCATTCCAATAGACAGAATAATACCGGCCACGCCCGGAAGCGTGAGTGTCATATCCAAAACATTAATCAAAAGTAGTTCCATTGTAATGTAAAATACCAATGCAAAAGCAGAAGCCAGTCCCGGTACACGGTAAAATACAATCATGAATATAATAATAATCGCAAAGCCAATGATAGCAGCCAGTAAACTGGTATTAAGCGCATCCTGCCCCAAAGAAGCACCGACGCTGTTATGCTCAATATCCTCTAACTGCACAGGCAATGCACCGCCTACAATATCTGCTGCCAGATTCTTAGCCGCTTCATCTGTAGCCATGCCTGTAATCAGTGCCTGCCCATCATTAATTACGGAATTCACACTAGGCATACTGCAAACTGTAGTATCCAGCATAATAGCAATATACTTGTTTAGATATTTCTCAGATCCAGCTGCGAAAAGTGCCTTGCCTGTTTCATCAAAATCCAGACGCACATAGGGCTCTACCGATCCATTTTGAGAAGTCTGTCCCTTTTGATATGTAGCATTGGCTACATTGGTACCCGTCAGGATCTCCTCCGCATACCCTGCTTCTTTTGCTTTATCCAGCAAAGCCGGATACATAGAAATAGCATCAACGGGATATTGGCTAAAGAAGGTTTTGGCATCCGCCAAAAGCTGTTCATCCGTATATGCATCTGCCTGTCCCTGCTCTTCCAACTTGACTTTAGCATCTTCTACATACTGAGGATAAAACTCTTCTACAATATCACTTGCTGCAATCTGATTCCAATCAATACCGACAAATGTCAGCATAGCTGTTTTTCCGATTTCCGTTACCGCTTCATTGGCATCTTCCACTCCCGGAATTTCTACCCGAATTCGGTTGCTTCCATCTAAATAAGCTGTTGCTTCTGTATATCCTTTTGCATCTAAGCGTTTTTGAATAACAGCCAATGCGCCTTCCATCTCTGCCGATGAAGGAGAACTTCCCTCAACAGCTTGGTATGTAATGCTGACGCCTCCTGCTAAATCCAGTCCCAGATTGATATTCGCAACACCAAAATGCTTGTTCTCTCCCAGTCCTACATAACATAGAACTGCTGAAAAAGCGATTATCAATAACACCAGGAGCAGGATAAAAACACTCTTTAGTTTTTTCATCCTTTTTCTTCCTCCTCCAGTCCGTTTTACGGATCAATAACTATCGTATTATAGACTCAATTGATATCTTTTGTCAACTGCTGTATCAAGATCTAAAGAAATGTCAAAATTGCTGACAGAATAAAACGAACGACAAAATAAGCACCAGCGACTCCCAATGCCCAAAGTTTTTGTGTACCATTCAGTTTGCGTAGCGTATATCCCATTCCTACAAGCAATGAAACCGCCATAATCCCATAAGCCGCCCATTGATACTGCATACCGGTACCAGACAGCCAGCCTGCATAAAAAACAGCTGTCATGAGTATAATCGCAATAATCGTCATCCCCCATGCGATGGCCAGTCCCCATAATGCAGTTTTCCACGGAACTTTCGTTATTTCCTGTTTTGATTGGTTATGAACTCTTCTTTTTCGTACACGCTGCATAATTCATTCCTCTTTCTCTTTTTAATTTTATGAATCGATACTCTCATGATATGATGATTGGAAAACAATTATGAACAGCAAGAAAGCGAAGAAAAGTAAAAACTTTTCTTCGCTTTCATATTTAAACTTCTCCGGGAAGACGCTCTTATTTTTTCCGTTTTTTCTTCTTTTTATTCTTTTTCTTATCACTTAGCAGTAAGTAACACAAAAAGGCGGCTACTACAATGATAAACACAACGGGAATGATGGCAGCAACTTTCTTTTTTTCAGTATTTTGTATTATACCCTCTGTATTTTCTTCCCTATCTTCTCCTTCCTGGACTTGTGATGTTTGCATTTCCTGAGAGGTTTCTGATTCTCCGGCTGCTGATTCACTTTCCAAAATGTTACTCTCTTCTGCAACTGCTCCCTCCGATTCTGATACACTATTTATTGGCTCTGATAACTCCGGACTTTTTTCCGGCTCTGCCGGTTTTTTTCCGTGATACATAATACAAAGCTGAGCCCGTCCATCTTGAATATTTTCGATTTTGATGGAAATTCCGCTTGACTCTCCGGTATATAATCCTGTTTGCTGCTCTGAGATGATGTCCCCGCTTCCATACCACTGCTGATCCATATCCAATACTGTTAATAACTTTGCACCATTGCCGCTGTTTTGATATCGATACATAGATGGCGTAATTTCATTTGTCCATGCGGAAGTGGCCGCATTGACATGCCAAATACGCACAGCTCCTGTTTGACTGATATTTTGCGTTCTTTGATTGGCCTCAGGAGTAATATATTCAGCCATAAAATATTCAGACAGATAATTTCCATCCCAGCTTTCCGGTACAATCACGGCCGCACTTGGCATTGTGGAGGCAGAAGAAAGCGTAATCCAAGCACTTTCGTGCACCACCTGAGGATGGATCCATCCCAAAAGCATTTTAGAAAAACAGTCCTCATCTCCCTCATTGCGGTCCATCATCACACTGGCACCTGTACCTGATTGAGTTGCTGAAGCATAGTAATCTGTTAGCCCCAGCTGATGTCCTGTTTCATGAATCGCTGTAAATTGCCGGAACGCTGCCGGCGCAGTAAGAAGCTCATAGGAAAGGCTGCTATAACTTCCTAAACGAATACCGGATATTGAAAAATCCCAATAAAATGTATCCGAATAGGGCCACCAGGAAGACTGCGCATTCTGTGCGGGACCGGCCCACACTAAATACAATCCATCTAAAATACCATCCTGATTCTGATCAAAACGGGAAAAATCGACTCCGCGCTGTGCCAAAACTTCAAAAACTGCCTCAATCCAATCCACATGGTTTCTCCCATATGTGCTGCGCACCTCCGGAAGCGTAACCACCGGCTGCACTTCTCCTTTTAAGGAAAGCTTGCCATAAGATGCCTTTTGAAAATAATCCGATACCGAAGGGACATGCTCTGTTCCTTCACTCCAAAGAATCCTTTCTAATTGCGCCTTTGGATCCTCTTCAAAATGATAATCACTAAATTCCACCGGTACCACAAGGGCACAGACATCGCCCTCCGCAGGCATAAACCAAGAGGGAAAAATAGAATCGTCTGTTTCTTCAATCACGACTTGCGCCCAAGCAGGCTCTATATATGCTATGAGAAAGGCAATACTTAAAATAAGTATGCTCATCACTTTTTTCAATTTGCTCATCCACATATGCTTTTTCTAACTCCCACTATATAAAAATAAAAAGACATCGTTTTCCATTCATGCAGAAAACAATGCCTTTTTTTAATATCTGTTTGTTTTCTTACAGCGCTACGACTCGGCTAGCCTGGGGGCCCTTGGCTCCTTCTTCAACTTCGAATTCTACAGCCTGTCCTTCGTTTAAGCTGCGGTATCCTTCGCCTTCAATGGCACTGAAATGCACAAAAATATCTTTTTGACCCTCGGCTTCGATAAATCCATATCCTTTTTTGGCATCAAACCATTTTACAATACCCTTTTCCATCGGAAACTCCTCCTAATACATGAACTTCCAGCCTCTATGTGCTGTTATATATGTATATATTATAGCAGTTTTGTCTAATTATGTCAATAAGCTCTTCTTTTTTATAGGAGTTTTGCATAATATCTTTTCCTTTCTTTTTCCTTTTATTTTTGATATCATAAAAATGTATAGAATAAAGGAGGAATTTGTATGATCCTTTCTACAACAGGAATTCAAAAAAGTTTTATTACGCATGAAGTGCTTAAAAATATTACCTTTCATCTGGAGGCCAAAGAAAAAATGGCTTTAATTGGTGTAAATGGTGCAGGCAAGTCCACGCTGTTTCACATTTTATTAGGCGATATGGATCCGGACGAAGGACAGATTTTTATCCAGAAAAATTTGAAAATCGGATATCTTCCCCAAACGGCTGATTATGAAACAGACAATCGAATCGAGGATGAACTGCTTACCGTTTTTAAACCTCTTCAGGATATGGAGGCTGAAATCCATGCTTTAGAACAAAGCATGCAGCTTTCATCCTCAAAAGAACAATTAGATCGTTATTCTGCTCTTCTTCATGCTTTTGAAGAACAAAACGGATATGCCTACCGCAGCTTAGTGCGAGGTGTATTAACCGGCCTTGGATTTGCAGAAGAAGAATATCAGCTGCCTGTCAATTATTTATCCGGCGGCCAAAAAACGCGGATTATGCTTGGTAAATTATTGCTGCAATCTCCTGATCTGTTGCTGCTTGATGAACCAACCAATCATTTAGACATTGAATCCATCAGCTGGCTTGAATCGTATTTGGCCTCTTTTTCCGGCGCTGCGATTATCATTTCTCATGACCGTTATTTTCTGGATCGTTTATGCACCAAAACGCTGGAAATTGAACGGGGGATCTCCACGGTTTATGCTGGCAATTATAGCTATTACATTCAGGAAAAGGAAGTCCGCCAAAAAATTGCTTTAAAAGAATATACAGCCCAGCAATCCGAAATCAAACGCCAGGAACAAATCATTCAGCAGCTGCGCGGATTTGGACAGGAAAAATTCATCAAACGCGCGCAAAGCCGTGAAAAAGTACTGGAAAAAATGGAGATTTTAGATCGCCCAACGGAATTAAATGCTTCTATGAACCTTCATTTTACCCCCAATATTCAAAGTGGTGAAATTGTGCTGACCGCTCAAGAAGTCTCTAAACGCTTTGATGAACGTATGTTATTTTCAGGCGCTAACTTTGAAATACGACGCGGGGAACGCATCGCGCTCATTGGTGCGAATGGGATTGGTAAAACAACTTTATTTAAAATGATCATGGGGCAGCTCTCCCCCACTTATGGAGATCTTCATCTTGGCGTTAAAGTATTTCCCGGCTACTATGATCAGACTCAGGAAAATCTCTCATCTGAAAAATCTATATTAGATGAAATTTACGATACGTATCCACAGTTAACCATTCCGCAGATTCGGAATATCTTGGGCTCTTTTCTTTTTCGCGGCGATGATGTCTTTAAACCGATCTGGCAGCTGAGCGGCGGTGAAAAAGCTCGTGTTTCTCTTTGTAAAATTATGCTAAGCAATGCAAATTTTTTGCTCTTAGATGAACCAACAAACCATCTGGATATTATTTCCAGGGAAATATTGGAAAATAATTTAACTTCCTATCAGGGAACTTTATTTTTCATCTCTCATGATCGATATTTTATCAATCAGGTGGCAACCCGCATCTTGGAACTGACGCCTACCTCTGTCATTCCCTATCTGGGAAACTATGATTTTTACCTTGAACATCGGCGTATCCAGGAACAGCAGCGTTTGCTGCAGACGCCGGCTTCTGAAAACAAAGAAGCCTACTCTAAACAAAAGCTGGCTTCCAGCGAATTGCGTAAAAAGAGAAACCGAAAAAACAAATTAGAGAGTTTGATTGAAACATCTGAACAGGAAATTGAAATGCTTAAAGAAAAAATGCTTCTACCAAAATACTACTCCTCTGCTAACGCCTATCATGAGCTAGAAATACAGGTAAATGTTCTGGAAGAAGGCATCATGAATATGATGGAAGAATGGGACCGGCTCTCGGAAGAACTTGGTGAATAAAACATTCCCTCTCTATGAGTTGCTAAACCGCGCAAAGCCGTGTATAATAAAAACAAAAACGGAGGAAATCATGAAAGAACAACGCAAACGTATTTTAACCGGTGATCGCACGACCGGCAAATTACATCTTGGTCATTATATCGGAAGTCTAAAAACACGTGTTGAATTGCAGCACGAATACGATACATTTTTATTGCTCGCAGATGTACAAGCTCTAACTACTCATTTTGAAAATCCGGCTCTGATTCAAAATAGCATTTATCAGGTCGCTCTTGATTATCTTTCTGTTGGACTTGATCCGGAAATTGTAACCATCGTACAACAATCTCAGGTTAAGGCGATCGCCGAATTAACAGTCTTTTATTCCATGCTGACCTCGGTAAATACCCTGCGTCATAATCCGACCATCAAAACAGAAGCTAAAAATTATGGCTATAATGATATGACATACGGCTTTTTGGGCTACCCTGTCAGCCAAGCTGCTGATATTACATTTTGTAATGCCGATTTGATTCCGGTAGGCGATGATCAATTGCCTCATATTGAATTCTGTCGTAAACTCGTTCGTCGTTTTAACGAGCTATATCACACCGAGATTACAGAACCGCAGGCCAAATTAAGCACCTGTCCTCGTCTTCCGGGACTGGATGGCAATGCTAAAATGGGAAAAAGCCTCGGAAATGCAATTTATTTGTCGGATGATGCTGAAACCGTCACCAAAAAAGTACGCTCAGCCGTTACTGATACCAATCGTACCTCTGTCAAAATTCCGGGCAATCCTAAAGTCTGTGTAGTCAATCACTATCATAAAATTTTCAATCCTGAGGAACATGAAAATATTTGCTCCATGTGTCAAAATGCCAGTATCGGCTGTGTTGCCTGTAAGAAACTCCTGGCTGATAAATTAAACGGTCTAATGGATCCATTCCGTGAAAAGCGTGCTTATTATGAATCTCACCGTGAAGAGGTACGCGAGATTATACAGGCTGGTTCCGATAAAGCCAATCAAATCGGCAATGAAAATATAGCTCAGATCAAAACAAAAATGAATATTCAGATATAATTAAAAATGCTTCATTCTTTTTTATAGAATGAAGCATTTAATATATTATTTTTTCTGATCTAAAAAATGCTGAAGCTCTCCTAAATTCTCTCTTTTACAAATACACATCGACAAAAGCTCGGGCGTAGGCATAATCATATCCGGGATCATAACCACCTGCATCCCCGCGTGATACGCTGAATGAATTCCGTTGGGTGAATCCTCCACCGCAATACAGCTTTTCGGCGGTAGTCCCAGTGCTTCACAGGCCTTTAAATAAATATCCGGTTTAGGCTTACTGTGCTGCACTAAATCCCCCCCTATAATGGCCTGAAAATACTGCTCCGAAATCTGCGCATGCTGTAAATTACTGCGGATCTTATCCACTCTGCTGGAACTGCAGATGGCTACCGGCATATGCTGCTCCTCTAAATATGCTAAAATCTCTCGCACGCCTTGTTTAAGCGGAATCCCTTCTTCCTCTGTCAAGCGTTCCAGCTCCAAAGCACTCTCCTCTAAAAAACGTTCTATTGGAAAATCCTTTCCATACCAATCTTTCAAAAATATGATTTCATCATTTCGATTAAGTCCGACACAACCAAGACGCGCGGTCTCGATCTCTGAAAGTCCCATTCTATCTGCAACTGCCCGCCATGCTCTGCTTCCCATTCGTTCTGTATCAAATAGAACGCCATCCATATCAAATACAACAGCTT
>CANOUM010000059.1 GCA_947570515.1 uncultured Clostridia bacterium | reverse complement strand
CGAATTTCTTCGATCGTTTCCGGAGGCAAATCAGGATCCAATACGGTCTTGGATTCCGCATTATGGTATTTAGCCTCATAGGTATAAAATGTATCAGCCGCTAAAATTTCACCTACACCGGAGGCTTTCGGCGAATTCTCTATAGAATTGCTGTTTCCCAGCACGGCACATTCTACCTCACGGCCGACAATCGTTTCTTCTACCAGAATGCGGCTGTCATGCTCTGCCGCCAGATGAAGGGCGTCCACCAGTTCTTCCCGGCTGCTTGCTTTAGAAACTCCTACCGAAGAACCGGCATTTGCCGGCTTTACATATACCGGATAGGGCAGCGCCTGCTCAATACGGTCCAGCACACTTTCGATCTGCGCCAGCTCCGGGGCAAATACGGCCACATATCCTGCCTGCCGGATCCCCTCTTCCAGTACGATCCTCTTTGTTGTCAGTTTATCCATGGAAGCGGCAGACGCCAATACGCCGCATCCTACATAAGGGATCCCTGCCATCTCCAAAAGCCCTTGAATTGTCCCGTCTTCTCCGTTTTTTCCATGCAGCACGGGAAGCACAATATCCAGCGGCATCGATTTCCACTCTCCGTTTGCGCGCACCCAAAGCGCCTTTTCCTTTTGTCCCGGTAAAATGGCAGCTTCCGGCGCCTGCCGCACAATGGCCTCAGCATCAACCTCATCAATATTTCCTTCATAATAATACCATAATCCATCTTTAGAAATAAATATGGGATATATCGTATATTTTTCCGGGTTTAATGCTTTGATGATGGTTGCTGCAGACATACAGGATATCTCATGCTCGGTGGATTTGCCACCAAAAAGAACAGCTATATTCGTTTTCACTTTGTTCCTCCATTTATATACACAGACTCCGTCTATGTTTTAGAATCTTATATATTCTACTCCTCTTCCTTGCAAAATGCAACCTTACTCTGTGAATCGCCCCATCATCTTTTAGCCTCTCTGATTTTATTCAATACTGCATTCCAGCTGACAGTCATAAGGCTCTGCCTCTACATGCTTCTGATTATACTCCTGCGCATCCACGCAGCCCATAACCTGATAAAAGGCCTGTGACTCTATCGCTGAATGCGCTGAGATATAAAGCTTTTTAGCGCCCTGCATCTTCCCCCATTCTTTGGCCGCCATAAATAATGACCGTCCAATCCCCTGCCGTCTCATATCTTCTGAAATATGAATAGAAGACAGATCCGCATACTGGTTTTGACTGCCGAAAAGCTCCGCTTCCACCGAAACAAAGCCTTTTAACATTCCCTGATAAAAAGCGCCGTAAACAAACCCTCCGTTTTTCACCGTATGCTTCAAACAATGGATCAGCGTTTGATAATCCTCCTCTGACCAATCATCGATAAATGGATCTTCCTTCACAGTCCAGCGGTCATTCTCCCAGCGGCGACATTGCACGACGACCTGCCGGCGAATAAAATTCGCAAACAGCTCACGATGGATTTCCTCTTGTTGTATTGTCCGATATTCTATCATATAACCCTCTCCATATATTCATCCTGACATACAAAAAAGGTGCCCTCAGCATGGAAGGCACCTTTTTATTCGTTTGATATGTAAAGATCTTATTTATTTAAGAAATCAAAGTTTGCTTTTCCCTGCTCCTCTGCAAACTTTTTAGCTCCTTCCATATCAGCTCCGGTCAGCTGGCCTTTAGAGAATAAGCCTCTCTTTACTGCAATACCATGCACACCGCTGATATTGACTTTATTTGCCTTGACCATAGAGCTCAGCTCGTCTACCCCTTCATTGCCTGTATTGGAAATCTCAATAAACGCAATATTTTGCGCTTTATTGACGTCCATTTCCTTCATGTAGCTAACCAGTTTCTTATCCAGGCTGCCATACTTCTCATATACAATAAAAATTAACTTCTCTTTATTGCATTGATATGCCGGAGGAATCTGATCGCATTTGCATCTAAACATACTGCTGAGTTCATCAGCAACTTTTTGAGCATAGCCATATTTGCTATACAAAAAATCCTGTAATTTCATTGGATTCACTACCCTTCATAAAATTTATATTTTGGTGCTTAAATCACACAGTATTACTATTTTAGCATAGTGCTAGCACATTGTCAAATTTTTTATCCTCTTCTTTCAATTCCATAAAGATTTTGCTTGACTTTCCTTTTCTTTTTCTTTATAATAGACACGGTTCTATCTGGAGGAGTGTCCGAGTGGTTTAAGGAGCTGGTCTTGAAAACCAGTGAGTCCGCAAGGGCCCGTGGGTTCGAATCCTACCTCCTCCGTTTTCCGGCCCGTTGGTCAAGCGGTTAAGACATCGCCCTTTCACGGCGGTAACGGGAGTTCGATTCTCCCACGGGTCATTCATAAAATCAATATTTTTACACATAAGACATCGCAAGATCGTAATCTGGCGGTGTCTTTCCACTATTTATCTTTAAATTTAAATAGGAGAAATGAGATCATCATGAAAAAACCGGAACTAAAAACCATCGTAACCATTACTATTGCTGCTTTCATCCTCTATCTGTGTATTCATTACTGGCCCGCTGCAGCCGCAATCCTCAGCACAATCCTCACAGCGCTGATACCGCTTTTGATCGGCGGTATCTTTGCCTATCTAATCAATATCCTGATGAGCTTCTATGAACGAAACTTTTTTCCCCGTTCTGCAAAAAAATTCATATGCAAGAGCCGCCGGACCATCTGCCTGATTCTATCCATAATCAGCCTGATCGCATTAATAGCGCTCGTCATTTCTTTAATCGTTCCCCAGCTCGTCAGCTGTATCAAGCTTTTAATCGCTGAAATTCCCATCGCCATCCAAAATGGCATATCCTATTTAGAACAGGCAAATATTCTCTCAGAAGAACTGATGCAAAAGCTCTCAGCCATCAATTTCCAATCCGAAATCCGGCAGATTGCTGCCACCGTTTTTTCCGGAATCGGCAGCATTCTCGACCTATTCGCCGGCCTGATCTCCTCTTTTATCTCGGGTATCACAACAACCTTCCTCGCCCTTGTCTTCGCCATCTATCTGCTGATTGGCAAGGACAAGCTAACGATTCAGATCACACGTCTTGCCAAACGCTACCTTAAAGAAAAGCATTATTCAACCATCACCCACACCCTTTCTATCATGAATGACTGCTTCCACCGCTTTGTTGTCGGGCAGTGTATTGATGCCGTCATACTGGGCGTACTGTGCACCATCGGCATGCTCCTTCTGCGCCTTCCCTATGCGCTCATGATCGGCACCGTCATTGCCTTTACGGCTCTGATTCCCATTGTCGGCGCTTTTCTCGGCGGCGGTGTCGGTGCGTTTTTGATCTTCATGCAATCCCCTCTTCAGGCTCTCATCTTCTTAATCTTTCTCATCATCCTCCAGCAGCTGGAAGGGGATCTGATCTATCCGCGGATCGTTGGTTCCTCCATCGGCCTGCCCGGAATCTGGGTTTTGGCTGCTGTTACCGTTGGCGGCGGCGTATTCGGCGTATTTGGCATGCTGATCGGCGTGCCAGTCGCGGCTACCTTGTACCGCCTTCTCAAAAACGATCTCGAACAGCATGAGTGCCTTCGCGCAAACACAAATTCTCAGGCCAAATCTTAATATTTTTCCATTGACACCATCCGCAATCAGTGCTATTCTGCACCTATCAAACATTGGGAGGTCACGATTATGGTAGCATTAACCCCACCTTTAGGATGGAATTCTTGGAACACCTTCGGCGAAGATATTAACGAAACGGTGGTGATGCAATCCGCCGATATACTCGTTTCGTCCGGCCTTGCCGCCTGCGGCTACGAATATATTGTCATCGACGATTGCTGGTCCCTCCGCGAACGCGGAAAAGATGGACGGCTGGTTCCGGATCCGGCTAAATTCCCCCATGGTATGAAATATGTGGCTGATTATGTGCATAGCAAGGGGCTTAAGTTTGGCATGTACTCCTGTGCTGGCATGCATACCTGTGCAGGCTATCCGGCCAGCTTTGATCATGAGTTTGTGGATGCGCAGACTTTTGCTGAATGGGAAATTGACTTTTTGAAATATGATTATTGCTTCCATCCCACCAGCATTCCGGGACATGTGCTTTATAAAAGGATGGCGGCTGCGCTTTCAAATTGCGGACGCAATATTCTGTTCTCGGCCTGTTCATGGGGTGCGGATGAGACCAAAACCTGGATTAAGCAGACGGGCGCTACCATGTGGCGCACAACCGGTGATATCAATGATTCATGGCGATCGATTAAAGATCTTTCTATGGTGGCCGGCGATGCGATTCAGTATGGCAGCATCAATTGTTTTCCTGATATGGACATGCTGGTGACCGGCATGGGCGGAAAGGGCAACGTAGGCTTTGCCGGCTGCAGTGCAGAGGAATATCGTACGCATTTTTCTTTGTGGGCTCTGCTGGGTTCTCCATTGATGATTGGCTGTGATATCCGCTCGATGGATGAATCTACCCGTGAAACACTGATGAATCGTGAAGTAATTGCCATCAATCAGGATCCGGCTTATCATCAGGCATATGACGCCAGTCCGCGGGCTCTTTCCGGCGCTCCTAATGAGCTTCCTGTTTATGTGCGCCTGCTGAATAATGGTGATTTTGCGATTGGCTTCTTTAATTTTTCTGATGAAACCTCCAGCCGCTGGAATTCTCATCTTCTGCTTGACAATATCGGTTTGCCGGAAAGCACCGGCAAAACACTCCGCCTCAAGGATCTTTGGACAGGCGAGGAAAAAACTGTGACAAACGGTATTATCACGGAGCAGATTCCGGCGCATGGCTGTAAGCTGTACAGAGCTCAGGTGATTGATCGCTGATGTCCTGTTGTATGCAATGCGGCTGCGCGTTGACCTCTGATGATATTGCGATTCATCGAAAGCTTATCTCTCGAGAGGCAACCGTGTATATGTGCAAGGACTGCCTGGCGCATTATTTCAGCGTAGATATCAGCAAAGTTGATGAAAAAATTGCGCAGTTTAAACGGCAGGGATGCCTGCTCTTCGAGCAGGATTCTCCTTGATTCATTTGAATCTTTGACAGTAACGCTTCCGTTTATGAAAGGGGCATGGCAAGCCATGCTCCTTTATTGATTTAATTGCAGTATAATTCATACCGTCAAGATTGTGCATTTGACAGCTTTTCTTCTTTATAACGATGATTAAAAATTTCGGGAGGCTGAACATGAAAAAGGAAAATATTTATAAGTTTTTATATGTTATTTCATTACTTTTGGTCATTGGATTTATGATAAGATTAGGCGCAGACTATTTTAAATATAGTAATATAAATAATTCCACCCCCTTCTACGCTTTTGTAATTGAAAGAGTCATAGAATTTATACTGCCAAGTATGGTTGTATGGATTGCCGCAAAGGTATTAAAACGAAAATACAGTAAATAATACCAAAAAATGATTTGTGTTATGCTCGTTTGAAATATAAAGGCAGCTTCTTTTTTACCAAAAATTTACAACTACTTAAACAAATATATGGTACAATAAAGGCGGTCAGACAGTTTCGGCTATCCAAAACCCTGAACCGCCTTATGAGTTTGATGCAGAGCATCAAACTCCGATGTCACTATACAGAACGACCGCAAGAATCCCGCAGGGATTTCTTGCTAAGTTCAGCTGAAAGCTGAACTTATGCTGCGCTATGAGTTTGATGCTCTGCATCAAACTCCGACATTAAAGTGAGAACGACCGCAAGAATCCCGCAGGGATTCTTGGTAAGTTCGCTTTAAGCGAACTTATGAACTTTTTTACGAAAGGAATGAATCTCTTACATGATTACATTAGAACACGCAAAAGAAATTGTAGCCAAGCACATCACAGAAGATCATTTAATCAAGCATTGCTATGCTGTTTGCGGCGCGATGCAGGCAATGGCGCTTCATTTTAATGAAAACCCTGAAGAATGGGGCGCCATCGGCTACCTTCATGATATTGATTTTGAAAAATATCCGGAGGAACACTGCCAGCATGTAGAAGAACTTTTAGCTCCCGAAGGCATTTCTGCCTCTGATATACGCGCCATTATCAGCCATGGCTACGGTCTTACCTGTGATGTAAAGCCTGAAACTAACCTGGAAAAAAGCCTATTTACTGTAGACGAGCTCACCGGCATCATCATGGCCACCGCGTTAATGCGCCCCACCGGTATCACAGATCTAAAGCCCAAAAGTGTAAATAAAAAATTCAAGGACAAGCGCTTTGCCGCTAAATGCGACCGCGACATCATTCTGCAAGGCTGTGACATGCTGGGCATGGAGCTTTCCGCCGTCATTTCCTTATGTATTGATGGCATGAAGCAATATATGCATGAACTTTCTTTGGAGGGACATAGCGCATGACATATATGACACGCCGGGAATATTTGCGGCGCAAACGAAAACGCCGGCGCATGATTTTCTATCTGTGCGTGCTTCTGTTTGTCCTGATCGTCAGCCTTCTTTTAGGTATTCTGATCAGCCGTCTGAGCGACCATTCCTCTCCCGATCAGACTCAAAGCTCCTATTCCCTTTTAGAAGACTCCTCTTCTCATTCCTCTGTGTCTCCCGTTTTCGCTGATAGCATCTCTGAACCCTCTTCCGCTCCCTCTGTTACTGTACCCGACGGCTATGAGCTGCTTCAGCTTTCCGAAGAAGAGATGCATAAAGGCTCCCTTATCTTAATTAACAAAAGCTACGAATATGCATTTCCGACCGATCAAACACTAGTTTCTATGTATGAATTATCCGGCTCTGCATACGATGTATCAGGTACCGACGTGCAGGTTGATCAGATCGCTGCACAGCCGCTCAACACAATGCTAACGTCCTTTTACGAGCATAGCGGCATCAGCAATTTGCTCATTCTCTGCGGATACCGTTCGAAAGAAGAATCGCAAGAGCTTTTTGACGCCAGCGTGCGCGAAGACGGTCTGGAGCATGCCGAACGCTATATCATGCGTCCCGGCTATAGTGAACATCACTCCGCGCTTGCTGTGGATCTAGGCGTTCTGCTTGACGACGGCGGTGTGGATTACTATTCCGCTACCGGTGATTACGCCTGGCTGACGCAAAACTGCCACAAATACGGTTTCATCGTACGCTATCCTGATGAAAAAGCCTCAATCACACAGATTGATTATGAATCCTGGCATTTTCGCTATCTGGGCATTCCCAATGCCACTGCCATTTACAACGAAAGCCTCTGCCTGGAAGAGTATATGGATTTCATCAAGCATTACACCGCCGACGGTCAGCACTATACCGTAAGCACGGCAGACGGCCAGTACGAAATCTACTATGCCCTCGGTACACAGGTGCCCGTGCCCGCGCAGCAATCCTATGAAATCTCCGGAAACAATGTTGACGGCTTCATCGTAACCGTCAAGGTATCATAATGACAGTAAAAAGGACTTCCAAATCAGGAAGCCCTTTTTCTTTATACTTTTTTCTTTATACTTTTTCCTTTAGTTCATCGCGCACGGCGCGAAGAAGCTCACGCTGCTGCTGCAGAGCGATGCGATCCGGCGGGGCGCTCATCAAAAATGCCGCATTTTTGAGCAAGACTTCAGGACAATACGGCAGGGCCTGCAGGGATTTGACCAGCTTTTTATCACCTGTAAAATAAGCATTGTTTACGGCAAAAATCACCTGTACCAGATCCATGACCGTGTGCATCACGATTGGCCCGCAGAACCAGATATCCTCTCTGTCAATTGCACTGTCATAATGGAAATTATGCAGCCATGTATTAGCGCGTGCCCAAAACGTCTGAATGATGCTTTGCTTCAAAGCTTCCGGATAGGGCATAACCTTTTTCTGATAGGCTGCAAGCCTTCCCTCCGGATCATATACCGGCTTAATAAAAGATAATTCACAAACATGAATAAATGTATAATATCCATTTGATGTCCAGGTAGCCGGAATGATCTCAAAATGACCGGCCAATGCCTCCTCTACGCGCCGGTCTGTCATATCGAAGGTGCGCACTACCACCTCGACCGGTGTTCCCCGGTATTTAAAATCCAGTCCGCCGCCCCAAGGCTTCGCGTCCGGATTTTCCTCCATCCAGATCCCTGCATCCGGATCTGCTAATGCTTCTACAATCTTTCTTCTCTCCTCCATCGGCTTTACCGCATCCACGTACAGATAAAGATCAATATCGGAAGCGGCATCGGCCATTCCCTTTGCATGAGCCCCGGCCAATGCAATGCTGCAGCCTCCTTCTGCCGTTTGACGCAGCATCTCTACTAATGTATCAATTGTTTCCTGCAGCTTTTCCTTCATCCTTTCACCTCTTTGCAGCGATGTGATCTAAGATTTTTTTCAGGGCCTGATACTGCATTTCATAGGCCTGAGCTCCGTTTTTTGCCTTATTTTCCTTGATGATCTGCTCTGCACCTTCCTTTTCCAAAGAGTTTAATGAATCAAATAAAACCAGATGCGGCTCCAATGTCAGAAATCCGTCATATCTTTCTTGATAAATTGCTCTTTGCAGCAGCTCTTCAATCTTTCCTTCGCCGCTTCCGCAAAGTACATTTTCCTTAGTACTTGAAATCGCATCCTTAATATGAATATACGCAATATAATCTTTTAACAATTCCCAGCACTGCGCCGGATCTTCACCGCACTGCACAAAATTGGCAAAATCAAATGCAAACTGAAAGTGTTCTCCCGCTAGCTCCTGCATCAAATCCAGGCATCGCCGCCCCGTATCGCCGTA
>CANOUM010000058.1 GCA_947570515.1 uncultured Clostridia bacterium | reverse complement strand
CCGTAAATCAAGGCTTTTTGAGATAATCAACCATTTTAAATTAAAAATAACATATACGTTACCGTTTTGTCAATAATTATAAAATTATATTTTTTATTTAATTTTTAATTATCACTATAATTTCTACATATTATAATTATTTCAGTTTTAATAGTCTTATTTTTTATAATTCTTAAAACTCTCTCCCTTTTCTTCACCTCTTGCACCCTCTCTCCGTCTATGCTAAAATGGCATGTACACAATTCGCACTTTAAAATGGAGATTTTTATGGACTTTTCAAACATCATCATCGCCCTCTGCAAGCTATTTTTTCTTCTGCTTCTGGGCTATTTCCTACATAAGAAAAAAATTCTGGACACCCGCACCGACGACGGCATCTCATCCCTGATCGTCAACGCTACAAATCCAGCACTCATCCTCTCCTCTCTGGGCGCCACAGGCACAAGCACCAAAGGCGATGTGCTCCGCCTTGTACTATTCGGCGCTGGATTTTACCTGGTGCTGCTTCTACTGGCATTCGTCATGGTTCGACTCTTCCGGATTCAGCACAGCAAACGAAATACCGCGCAGCTTCTTCTCATTTTTTCCAACACCGGATTCATGGCCATCCCCGTACTGCAGACCCTATATGGCGACATCGCCGTATTTTATTGCTCGATTTTAAACCTGCCATTTAACTTTCTGATCTATTCATACGGCGTCTATCTGCTTACCAGGGGCTCCGAATCTTCTGCCCCTCATACGATCAGCCTCCGGCAGCTCATTAGCCCCGGCATTATTGCCAGCGTGCTGGCTTTGGTCTTCTACTTTTCAGGACTGCATCTTCCGGCCGTTGTCCAAGATACGCTGGGCTTTTTGGGAAATGTAACGCCGCCTCTTTCGATGCTGCTGCTGGGCAGCGTGCTTGCGGATTATCCGCTCTCCAGTATGTTCAAAGACGGCCACCTCAATTTGATGATCTTTATCAAATTACTGCTGCTGCCGGCGCTGGCCTATATGTTTTCGATCCTGCTCTTCCATGACAGCGTGATCATCGGCATCAACACGCTCACCTTTGCAATGCCCTGCGCCGCGATGACCGTCATGCTCTGCAAAGAGTATAAGGGCGATTCGATGACGGCCTCCATCGGCGTTGTGTTTTCAACTGTTTTGTCACTGCTGACAATTCCGCTGATTTTTGTTATTTTCGTTTTACACTGATGATGATAGAAGGGACTGGTTCTGATGAAACTGACTACCATATGTTATCTTTGTCAAAATGACCATGTTTTGATGCTGCACCGCATCAAAAAGAAAGTAGATTTGAATCACGGTAAATGGATCGGTGTAGGCGGCAAATTTGAGCCCGGTGAAAGTCCGGAGGAGTGCATCTGCCGCGAGGTACTGGAGGAAACAGGACTTCAGCTCATCAATCCCAAACTGCGTGGAATTGTAACCTTTAATTTTGAAAATCTGGATGCGGCATTTGACGATTGGCGTACCGAGTACATGTTTGTCTATGTTTGCGATACCTTTGAAGGTGAGCTGCTTATAGACTGCCCGGAGGGTGAGCTGCGCTGGGTTCCGCGCAATGAGCTCGGGCAGCTGAATCTATGGGAAGGGGATCCTTTATTTATGTCTCCGGCTCTCTCCGAAACAGCGCCGTTCTTTTCCATAAAAATGCGTTACCGTAACGACCAGCTCATCGACTGGCAAATCAATTAAGGAGCCGCCTCGCATGAATAATTCCAAACCCCATAAGTTAGACACGAAAATGATGGCCGTCATCATGAGTCTAGCCTGGCCGACCATGCTAGAGCAGCTCATGCAGACCGCCGTTCAATACATTGATACCGCCATGGTGGGAGCTCTAGGAACACAGGCTACAGCCGCCGTGGGCGCAACCAGCACCGTCAACTGGCTAATCGGCAGCACCATCTCGGCGCTGAGCGTTGGCTTTCTTTCGCTGATCGCCCGCGCCTGCGGCGCAAAGGATCACGATACTACCAGCCGCGCCGTTTCGCAATCGGTACTCGTCACCTTGGCTGCCGGCCTGTTTTTTACTATACTCACGCTTTCGCTCAGCGGTTTGATTCCTGCCTGGATGCAGGTAGATGAAGCGCTGCATGAAACAGCGTCGCGCTATTTCTTCATTTTATACATTCCCATGCTGCCGCGCACCGCTTCCATCATTTTCGGCACAGTGCTGCGCGCCGCCGGCGATACAAAAACTCCTATGAAAATCGGCGTGATCGTAAACGTAATCAACGTCCTTTTGAATTTCCTGCTCATATACCCGGTGCGCACACTGTCCATCTTTTCGATTTCCTTTACCATGCCCGGAGCCGGTCTAGGAGTAATCGGCGCCGCTATTGCCAGTGCCATTGCCTTTACCGTTGGCGGCATTTTGATCACAATTGTACTGTGGCGGCATCCCTTTGTTTCACCGCATGGCCAGAGCTTTAAGCCTGATAAGCAGATTCTAAAGCCTTGTTTTAAAGTAGCTTTCCCGAATATGCTGCAGCGCTTTGGCACCTCGCTGGGCTATGTGGCCTTTGCCAGCATGATCAACTCGCTGGGGGAAATTGCTACCGCTGCACACACAATCGCTAATACAGTGGAATCCGCTTTTTACATTCCCGGCTATGGCATGCAGACAGCAGCTGCCACTTTGGCCGGCAATGCATACGGCGCAGGCGACCGTGACCGTATGCGCAGCTTGGCGCATATGTTCATTCCTATCGAAATCGGACTCATGATCATCTCCGGCGGCTTGCTCTTCCTCTTTGCCCCCAGCCTGATCAGCCTTTTCTCTGACAGTGAAGCGGTGATCTCTCTGGGTACTGCTGTCCTGCGGATGGTGGCGGTATCAGAACCCTTCTATGGCTTCTCCATTATCATCGAGGGTATGATGCAGGGTGTAGGCAAGACAAGAGAGCCGTTTATCTACAACATCATTGGCATGTGGGGAATCCGTATCTTCGGCACCTTTTTATGCATCCGTCTGTTGAGCGCAGGGCTGCTGCCGTTTGACGTACCCGGCCTGGTCTTGGCCTGGGGCTGCATGATCGCACATAATCTATTGCTTTTTATTCTATTTATGATTTGCTATGTAAAGGGCAAATGGAATCCGTTTTCCTCAGCACATATGAGAGAATAAAAACAGGAATTATTTTATATAAACAAACTGCGGCAGAGAAAACTCTCTGCCGCTATCTATCTTTATTATGTACTCCGCCGCATATGGATAACACCATGGCGGCGGTTTTTGTAGCTATCAATAATAATAAGTCTCATTTTTATTATTTTGTATGGTAGCCTCTTTAAATACAACTTTTTCACATCTTCTTCATCATCTATTTTTTAGCATTCGAGTACAATTACCTACCTCAGTATCTCCTGCACCGCCTGCTCCCAGCATCCCTCCGGAATCTTCGGCCATGTGCAGCTGCCCGTTTGTTCACGGCATAATGCCATTGCCCGGCCGAGGACTTCACCATGTGAATGCATCCCTGCGCGCAGCAGATGCTCTGAGACGGTGCACCACCCCGGCGCCCGCTCATACAAGCCAGAGGTATGCAGATTCTCAATCACCGCTTCTGTATCATAAAAAAGTGAAACAAACTCACACTGCCACTTAGCCGCCTCACCCCTTTTATCAGAGCTCAAAATCATAAACTGCGTCTTGCCTTGGCTCCCCATGGGTACACCCACCGAACCGGGATTCCACACCGTTTTGCCTTCGTGGCAAATCACCCCCTGCACATGCGTATGGCCACAAAGGATATAATCCGCCTTGCAGTCTTTCATAACAGAAACGGTATTCTCATCATTTGGCAGCAGCTTTTCATTCACACGCCGCGGCGATCCATGGCATAGTGTAATCGCCGGCAGTCCCTCTTCCGAAAACACAGCATCATACGGCAGGGATTTAAAAAACCGGAAATCTTCCTCCGTCATCTGATGGTATGTATAATATAGCGCACCGGTGGTTGAATCATATTCTTTCCACGAGGTCATATCTCCAAACCAGTAATCCTCTTTATTTCCTCGGATAAAGCAGCAATCATACCGCTTCTGCAGCGCATAAAGGAGGGCCATTGTCTTCTGCGGATAGGCCAGCTCCCCCAGATAATCTCCCAAAAACCAAAACCGATGGACGCCTTGATCAATGCAGTACCGCAGGCATGTTTGCAGCGCTGCTGCATTACCATGAATATCAGAGAGCACCGCTGTCTTAGCCATGTTCCGCCTCTCCATGCACGGCACGAATGCGTTTTCGCAGCCAGCCGCCCTGCAGATAATATATGGCAAACACCAATGCCGTTGTCCCCCAGCTTACTCCGTATGAAAGCGACAGCATGAGCAGCGTATGCCAGCGGCTTACGACGAGCACAATCCAGAGCACGCGCAGCACGCATACTCCCAGGCAGGTGATCACGGCCGGCCAGAACGAATCGCCGCAGCCGCGCATTGCGCCGGAGAAAACCTCAATAGGTACATACACTACATAAAAGGGTACGATATACCATACCACTTTGATGCCCTCTTCAATTACGAGCGGATCGCCGGAGAAAATACCCAGCAGCACCGAACTCAGCGCAATCAGCGCAGCACTCACAGCGGCCACTGAAAAAGCGGACATTGCCAGACAGGTACGCACGCTTTTGCGAATGCGGTCATACTTCTGCGCCCCAAAGTTCTGTCCCACAAAGGTAGTGATCGACACGCCGAAAGCGCCGTTGATCATCCATACCACGGAGCACATACGCCCCTGCGCTGTCCAGGCAGCTACCGTGATCTCACCGAAGGAGTTGATGCCTGATTGAATAATCAGATTTGAAATACTGTACATCGTGGACTGCAGCCCTGCCGGCACGCCGATGCGCAAGATACTCATCAGCATTCCCCGATGAAAGCGAATGCGGCGCAGCATCAGGCGGCTATCGCCGTCAAGCCGCATCAGACGGAAGGTCACCAGCACCGCGCTGACCACCTGTGACAGCACCGTAGCCAGACCCGCGCCGGCAACGCCCATGCCAAGCCCCACGACGCACACCAAATCAAGTACAATATTCACCAGACAGCACACAATTAAATATACCATCGGCCGCCTCGAATCGCCAAGCGCACGCAAAATACCCGAGCCCACATTATAAAGCACCATAGCCAGCGAGCCGGCAAAATAGATCAGCGTATACAGCTTCGCATCCTCAAATACTGCCTCCGGCGTACCGGTTAAACGCAGCACCCAGGGGCCTGCCGCCAGACCCGCCACCGTCACAATACCGCCGCTCACAATCGCAAGCGCCATGCCGGTATGGATCGCCTGACTCACACCCTCACCGTCGCCTGCGCCATACTTTTGCGCCAGCACCACCGTCGCACCAGAGGCCAAACCTGTAAAGAACCCAATCAAAAGATCAATCAGCGCGCCGGAGGCTCCCACGGCCGCCAGCGCATTGGTACCTACAAAACGTCCCACCACAATGGTATCGACTGTATTGTACATCTGCTGAAAGAACGTCCCCAGCAGAATCGGAAAAAAGAACAGCAGCAGCTGTTTCCAGATTACGCCCTCCGTGATCTGATTCACACTTGTTGCTTTGCGCATAGCCACCCCCGCATTATGTTTAAATTGACTGCGGCACCTTTGCCGCCACCTCAGCGCGCAGCTGCGCAATCACCTTCTGAATCTCCGCCGCTGCTTCCTCTTTCGGCGCCTTCAGCGAAACCGACTTATCGCGTGTCGTGATCTCCACCACCTGCTGATCCAGATTCTTAGGACTCACCACCACACGCACAGGCACGCCCAGCAGATCCGCATCCGAGAACATCGCCCCCGGACGAATATCACGCTCATCATACAGCACTTCCACACCCTGCGCCATCAGCTCCTCATACAGCGCATCTGCAAAGCCCTTCACCTCTGCATTATCCGCTCTCAGGCAGCAGATATGCACCTGCCAGGGCGCAATGCTGATCGGCCAGATCGGTCCGTATTCATCGTGACTCACTTCTGCAACCGAAGCCGCCAGCCGTCCTACCCCGATACCATAGCAGCCCATGATCGGATACTGACTGTTTCCCTCCTGATCGGTATAGGTCATATTCATTGCCTTCGTATATTTCGTTCCCAGCTGGAAGATATTCCCCACTTCAATTCCGCGCGAGATCGTCAGGCTATGCTTCCCGCAGTGCGGGCAAATGCCGCCGTCTACCGCCTTGGCCACATCCACATACTCTACATGAGCCACATCGCGCTGCAGATTGAGTCCGGTATAATGATAATCCTCCTCATTGGCGCCGCACACCAGATAATCAATGCCCTCTAAAGAACGATCGAAGAGCACCGTTACCTTTTCAGACAGCCCTACCGGTCCGATAAAGCCGGCTACCACCGGACTGTCAGCATCGATCACGGCCGGATGTACTGCATCACCCAGATAATTCTTGATTTTAGTATCATTTGTCTCCAGGTCACCGCGGATGAATACCACCACAAAGCTATCATCCCGGTTTCTCTGATACACCACAGCCTTTGCCATATGCACAGCCGGCACCTGCAGCAGCTGCGTAAGCTCTTCAATTGTCTTTACACCGGGCGTATGCACCTTGGTCAGCTCCGCAACCGGCAGACGATTTTCATTCTCTACAATGCTGTCTGCTGCTTCCATGTTCGCGCGATAACCGCACTCCGGGCAGATCACAATTGAATCCTCCCCAATGGGGGTAAGCATCATAAACTCATGCGATACGCTGCCGCCCATCATGCCTGAATCAGCTGCCACTGCAATGACCTCCGGTACGCCTGCTCTGGCATAAATCCGCTCATAGGCGCGCAGACAGCGTGCATAATACTGCTCCAGATCTTCCTGAGAAGTATGGAACGAATATGCATCCTTCATCGTAAATTCACGCACGCGGATCAGACCTGCACGCGGTCTGGCCTCATCACGGAACTTCGTCTGGATCTGATAAATCATAAACGGATATTTGCTGTAGCTGTTGGCATATTCCCGTACCAGCTGCACGCTCGCTTCCTCATGGGTCATCCCCAGCACCATGGAGGTGTCATTACGATCGCTGAAACGTACCAGCGTACTGTCAACAGACTGAAAGCGTCCGCTCTCCTCCCAAAGTGAACCCGGCAGCACTACAGGAAACATCACTTCCTGTCCATCCAGCCGGTCCATCTCCTCACGGATAATCTGCTCTATTTTCTGTGTAATCCGCTTGGCCGGCGTATACAAAGAAAAGATACCATTTGCTACCGGCTTAATATAGCCGCCGCGAATCATCAATGCATGGCTGTCCACCACACAATCTGACGGACGTTCCTTAAACCGTTCTCCTACTAAATTTCTAACTTTCATTTTATCCTCCTAAATAAAAAGCCCCGAGCCGTATTGGCTCAGGGCGAATTTTGCATTTCGTGGTACCACCTGACTTCAAGGCATAGCAACCTTGCTCTCGTCTACCCGCTAACGGAGGTTACCCGACTGCGCTTACCGGTCTCAGGGCTGCCTGCTGCAGCCTTTTGCCGCTTGCGCGTTACTCAAAGATGGGTTCTGCCTAGGGTTGGAAAGACTCGCACCGGCCGTCTTCTCTCTGTGCCAAAGGGCTAAGCATACTGGTTCTTATCATCGTTTTATGCTGCTTACTGTATCATAGGCGTATAGGCTTTGTCAAGCGTTTTATGAGGCCGGCTTGATGGTCCAGTTGCCATCTGCCTGAATGACAAAGAAAGCGTTGCTGGTACTGGGCACGGTAACAACCTTCTTGCCACTATATGTACCGATTTCATTGACCAAAAGATCACGGCCATTATTGGTATAGACATGCACAATAAAATTGCTGCTGCCGTCATGGGTAAATTCCCATGTGCCCGAAGTTGCAGGACAAATGCCGGTTACGTAATCGCCATGCCCGCTAAAGCTGGTCTCCGCTATTTGCGTTAGGCGTTCGATCTCATATGTCCACTGGCCGCTTGACTGTATTTCAAGGGAATACGGGCTTTCCCCCAAAAGCAGCACATACCCGTCATAATTCCCGATTTCATTGACCAAAAGATCTCTGTCGTTAGACGCGTCATAGGCTTTCACAATAAAATTGCGGCTGCCGGAGTTGGTAAAATGAACACGGTAGATGCCGTCGCCTACTTCAATACCAGAGACTACGTCATCTCCGCTGCCGGTATAGGGCGCGTAAATCTCGGCTTTACATCGGCTGCAAACACCGCTGTTCGTCGAATGCCCAAGCGGCTCCCCTTCTGTCTGTCCGCATGTCCTGCAGGTTTTGGCTGCTGTACAGGTAGCCTCCTGCCAGCTATGTCCGGTCGCCGGAACCGTTTCGCCGCAAAGATCGCAGGTTCCGTCCTGCGTACAGGTCACGCTCGAAGAAGTATGTCCCAATGGCTTGCCTTCTGTTTTACCACAGACCGTACAGGTCTTGGCCTCCGTACAAGTGGCCTCCTGCCAGTCATGTCCGGCGGCTTTGCCATCTTTTTTACCGCATACGCTGCAGGTCTTTGGCTGGGTACAGGTCGCTTCTTTCCATGTATGTGCCAGCGGCTCCCCCTCCGTCTCGCCGCAGCGGTCGCAGGTCTTGGCTGCCTTACAGGTAGCCTCCTGCCACTCGTGTCCGAGAGCTTCGCCCTCTGTATCACCGCATTCACTGCAGGTTTTCGGCTGGGTACAGCTGGCTTCCTGCCATGTATGTTCATGACAAGCTGTCAAGGTAGCCATCATCATGAAGATGATGAGACCTAAACTCATAAATTTTGTTTTCATTTTTCTCATT
>CANOUM010000057.1 GCA_947570515.1 uncultured Clostridia bacterium | reverse complement strand
AACGTACGCATATTATGGAGTCTGTCTGCTAATTTAATTAAAATTACCCGGATATCTTTCGCCATGGCTAAAAACATCTTTCGATAATTTTCCGCCTGAATTTCCTGTTTATCATTCGTTTTATATGTTAGCTGTTTGAGTTTAGTAACGCCGTCTACCAAAAGTGCTACTTCATCGCCAAATTCCATACGAACATCTTCCAGCGTAATATCCGTATCTTCTACTACGTCATGCAACAATCCTGCTATGATGGATTCCAGATCCAGCTCCAGTTCTGCTAAAATGATCGCTACATGAAGCGGATGAATGATATATGGCTCTCCTGATTGGCGCTTCTGTCCTTCATGCGCTTTTTCTGCCAGCAAATAAGCCCTTTCGACCTGGCTGAGATCTGTTGAGGGATGATATTTACGAATATGTTCTACCAACTGATTATATAAAGGATCCATATGACTTCCTCCTGCTTTGACGATCCATGGGAATAATAAACCTATTATATACAGTTTACCCATTGATTTCAACATTTTTCTATCTAAGAGATAAACCCTTTCGCTTGCTGAAAGACTTCTTGCAGCTTTTTTCTAATTTTGTTATAATCTTTTATGATGCAGCATATTGCTGCTGTCATAAAGTCGATTTATTTTAGGAGGATTATCATGATTACAATCACTATGAATACCGGTAAACAAATCAAGCTGGAGCTTTATCCTGAGATTGCCCCTTTAACGGTTCAGAATTTTATTGATTTAGTCCAAAAGGGATTTTACAACGGACTTACCTTTCACCGTGTTATCTCCGGATTTATGATTCAGGGCGGTGATCCTGAAGGAACCGGTATGGGCGGTCCCGGATATTCTATCAAGGGTGAATTTGAGCAAAATGGAGTACCTAACAATTTAAAGCACACGCGCGGCGTTATTTCTATGGCAAGAGCTATGAATCCTGATTCTGCAGGCTCTCAGTTCTTTATCATGCATCAGGACGCTCCTCATCTGGATGGTGCTTATGCCGCTTTTGGTAAGGTCATCGAAGGAATCGAGGTTGTCGATGAGATTGCCGGCTGCGAAACTGATTTTCGCGACATGCCCCTCGAACCTCAAATCATGACCGAGGTAACCTATAGCGAAAAATAAGAACCCTCGATACAAGACCGCAACGAATTTTCAAAGAATTGTTACAGTCTCTTCATTTTAATTTCATTTATCTTTAGTACAATACAAGCATCCCCTTCTTTTTTATGAAAGATCCCCTCTTACACAAAAAAGAGGGAAGAGCGCGTCAGATCCCCTCTGACGCGTTTTTCCTTTCCGGAAAGAAGACTATCTTTCCTGTCATATCTATGATAAAATAAACTCACAGAAGCGCTTGCTGCATTGGACACATCATTCAATGACTCTCATCTTAAAGCGTTTCGGAATGGAGATAAAATATGACACAAACCTTTTCTTCCCTCGGTATTGATGAGGATATTATAGCCGCCATTGACGATCTTGGTTATACTGCCCCAACGGAAATCCAAAGTCTGTCGATTCAAAAATTAATCAAGGGATTTGACTTAATCGGACAATCCCAGACAGGTACCGGTAAGACTGCTGCCTTTGGCATCCCTCTTATTGAGCTTATCGATCCTGATGATACCAGGATGCAAGCTACCGTGCTCTGCCCCACCCGCGAGCTTTGTCTTCAGGTAACGGAAGAGCTGCGTAAGCTTCTCAAATATAAATCCGGGATTCGCGTAATTGCTGTCTATGGCGGTCAGCCGATCAGCCGTCAGATTCAGGAAATGAAAAAGGGATCTTCCATCGTCGTAGCCACACCGGGACGTTTTCTCGATCATCTTCGTCGCCATACGCTTCGTCTGGATCAAGTCCAAATGGTCGTATTAGATGAGGCCGATGAGATGCTGAACATGGGATTTCGCGAAGATATTGATCTCATTCTTTCTCAAATGCCAACTCCGAGACAAACAGTTCTCTTCTCCGCTACCATGTCAGAGCCCATCCGCCAGCTGGCAACCTCGTATATGGAAGCGCCTGTTGAAATCCGTACCACGCCCCGGGATCAGCTTACCGTAGATCAGATTGAACAGGTCTATTTCGAAATGAAGGCCAAAATGAAACCGGAAGCACTGCGCCGGCTGCTTGATCTTGCCCGTCCGGCCGCCTGTCTCATCTTTTGCAATACCAAAAAACAGGTGTCCGCTCTCGCACAGTTTCTTCAAAAATATGATTATCCTGCCGACGGCCTGCATGGCGACCTGAAACAAAGTCAGCGTGATCTTGTGATGAAGCGCTTTCGTAAAGGAGAGATTGCCATTTTAATTGCCACAGACGTTGCTGCCCGCGGTCTTGATATTCAAGGAATCGAACTGGTTATCAATTATGATATTCCGGAAGAATTAGAGGCCTATGTTCATCGAATCGGCCGTACTGCCCGCGCAGGGCGCAGCGGCGCTGCCTATAGCTTTGTTGTTGGCCGTGAGCTCAGCCGCCTTCAGCAGATCATGCAGTATACGGGAGCTAGCATTGAACCGCGTCGCCTGCCCACGCTGCAGGAGATAGAAGAATCACATCGAACCCGCCTTTTAGAGCAGATTCGTTCTTACATTCAAGAGGGCAGGAACGTCAAATATCAAAGCAGTGTGCAGCAGCTAATGCAAGAAGGATTTTCTGCAGAAGAAGTTGCCTCCGCACTGCTCGCTCATATTCTCTATACTCCTGATTCTTCTTCTGATGAAGATATGTTTTCAAAAATGCCGACCAGAGTTAGTCCGGATTCCTTTCAAAATACATCTATGGTTAAGCTGCACCTCAATCTAGGTAAACGCCATCGAATCCGTATTAAAGACATTGTTGGCTGCATTGCCGGCGAATGTGGTATTCCCGGCTCTGCCCTGGGGCATATTGATATTTTAGAAACCTTTTCTTTTGTAGAAATTCCTTCCTCTTTAGCGCAGGAGGTCATCGAAATCATGAATGGAAATGAAATCAAAGGGAAAAAAGTAAAAATTGAGCTTGCTGAAACACCGTAATATGTATTACGGTATTTAATAAAACAGGAGGATATACAATGATGAAACGACTCACACAACTTTTAACGGGAATCCTAACACTGGCCTTAAGCCTCACCTGCTTCTCTTTACCTGCTATGGCGGACGCTGCTGCCGGCGATACCGTAGCAATTTTAGGAGAAGATTTAGACGAATCAGAGCGCAGCGCTCTCTTATCAGAATTTGGTGTTACAGACAAAACCGTTTTACTTACGATTTCCAATGCAGAGGAACATGAAGCGCTTGATTCTCTGATTCCTTCCGGCCAAATCGGAACCAAAGCAATCAGCTCGGTCATGATCACCTATAAAGAGCCCGGTTCCGGACTCCGCATCCAGATGAATCATATTACGTATGTAACACCGCAAAGCTATGCTGATGCGCTCACAACACTGGGAATTACAGATGCCGATATTTTGATATCCGCCCCCTTTGACGTTTCCGGTACAGCTGCTTTAACCGGTATTATGAAAGGCTTTGAGAAGCTCACCGGTCAGACAATCAATGAGGATGTAAAGGCCGCCGTTAATGAAGAGGCTCTCGTTTCTACCGATTTGAGTCAGGAACTGGCCGGAAATCAAGGTGATCAAGAGGCACAGGAAACCGTGTCCGATATTATCAGTGATATCAAGCTGGAAATCAGTGAAAAAGATCCTCAAACAACAGAAGAAGTAGAAACGATCATTCGTGAAGTTCTCCAAAAACATGGCATCACAATCTCCGATGAACTTTTTCAGCGCCTGGTCTCCTTATTTGATAAAATGAAAGATCTGGACATTGACTGGAAACAGGTTGCAAAAAGCATTGAAAGCAATGCCAATCAGCTTTTTAACGACCTGATTCAGGGCGCTCAGTCAGAGGAAGCACGCAGCTTTTTCCAAAAAATCGGCGATTGGTTTGCTGATCTATGGGCTCAGATTAAATCCTGGTTCTCTTAATGACTCACCGGTAACCATCTCTTTAAATAAACTGCCATCACAACAAAACGGCTGCAAAACAGAGAAATACTCTGCTTCGTCTTCTTCACACAAGGAAGTGGAGGGACGAGGGCGGCTCTGATAAAAAACGGTATAGTCATTCGTGGCTATGCCGTTTTTTATTTAGCGGGCTTGTCCAACATATTCTGTAAAAAAAGAGCCGATAAACTGCGGTTGCTCACAAGTTTATCGGTTCTGCGTCTTTGTGTCTGACTCCTTGATGACCGTTATCTGTAAATCCTTTGCTTCAATCAAAATACTTTTTCCATTACTCAATCATAACTTCCTTAACAGAAATCTTCTTGATTTTTTGGGAATATACATACATCAAAATTTCGTAAACCGCTACAAAAACAACAAGTGAAATAAGCATGACAGGAAAGTCAAATTTATATACAGGCATGCCCTCAACATCTTTAAATATAATATCCATCGTAATACGAAGTAATGCGTACTGATATACTGTTCCGATTACAAAACCAATATAGGATATCGGCCTGTAACCACCGAGAATTGCCCTGCAACATTCTTTCTGCGAATAACCGAACACCCTCATCATAGCGATAGTTTTTATATTTCCGTTTATTACTGTAGTTATAGCAAGAAACAGAGTTGTAAACGCTAATACAAGTCCAATACCTAACATCATGACGCCCATCATTTCGCTTGATAAGTCTTTCATGCTAAATGACATCTGTGTCATAGCCGAAAAACAAAACGAAGCAAAAATAATGAAAAATACAAGCGCCTTTTTAGATTTCAAGGTGTTCCTTTTTAAGTCCTCTACAAATGATAATTCTCTGTTTTTTTCCATTTTGTGTTTTGGAGTTTTAGAGATAATTTGCAGATTATCTTTTAAAAGCAGCAATACAGGCTTTTTTAACTTATACCAAGCGTAATAAACTGAAAGTGCTGAAAAACATACTGTTGGCAATACCACGAAATAAAGTAAAATGCTCAGATGAAAATTTATAGTTATCTCAGGAAGCATTTTATCTTCATTTTGCAGGGCATAAAACCACGGCATTATAAGAAATGCTCCTGCAAAGCCGATGGCAGTTCCGGTAAAAGCACTGATGCCGAATACCCAAAAACTTTTTGCAATTTTAAAATTTGAATATCCCAAAGCTTTTAATATACCAAGCTCCTTTTTATTCGTGTCAATATAATGCTTAATATAAAATATCAGCATAACAACCGAAGTTAAAAGCAAGCATCCGCCGCTTACAAGGCAGACGACCTTTGCAGTAGAAACCTGAGCATGATAAAACACCATTGACAATTCGGATGTTATTTCACTTTCAATCAACCGAACATCAAAATAAAAATTCAAAAACATTGTGCATACAAGTACAGCGCAACAAGTGATAACTGAAATACCGATTAGTTTTGCAGCGTTTTTTATTCCAACAAGCATACCATCACCACCCTATATCATAAGCGGTCTTTTGCGTTTCATTTGTGTAAATTTCCGATATTTTTCCGCTGTTCATTTTTATAACTGTGTTCGCCATTTCCGCAATATTTAAGTTGTGCGTTACCATCACGATTGTAAAATCATATTCCTTTTGGAGTTTGCAGATATAATCAAGCACCTGCCGTCCTGTTTGCTCGTCCAATGCGCCTGTCGGCTCGTCAAGGAATAAAACTTTAGGCCTTTTTGCCAAAGCTCTTGCAACGGATACTCTCTGCTGTTCGCCGCCCGAAAGCTTGCTCGGATATTTGTGCAGTTTTTCTCCTAGTCCGACTGCCTCAATAATGGTTTTATAATCCTTGTTGCCTGCTAAATCAGCACCCATTTTTACATTTTTCTCAACGTTCATATTGGGCAGTAAGTAATACTGCTGGAAAATAAATCCGATATTTTCCTTACGAAATGCAGTTAATTCATTATCGGAAAGCACTGTAATATCCGTTCCTTCATAAAACACTTTACCGCTGTCAGGGCGTTCAAGTCCTGAAATCACATTCAAAAAAGTGGATTTTCCTGAACCCGACGCACCGAGAATAACCACAAAATCATTGTCTTTAATTTCAAGGCTGATGTTCTTTAATACTTGAAATCGACTTTCACCATTTTTGTATGATTTTACAATATCGCTCGCTTTAATCATTGTTTTCTTCTTCCTTTATCTTTTTCAAAATGCTCGTACATACCTCGGTAATCATTGTACTGATTTCTTCATCAGTAAATCGACACATTTTTGTGGCGCAAAGTGATGCAATTCCGTGTGTATATATCCAAAGATGATGGTATAGCTTTTTCGCTGACAACTCGCTAATTTTGTAATCTTTCTGAATTGACAAGAGAATGTCATCATAACTTTCATCTATTAAAGGCAGTACACCAGATAAGTCGGGGATTTGTTTTTGCTCCGCCATAAAAAGGAGCTGAAAAAGTTTTGGCTCATTAACAGAAAAAAGGATATATTGTGTACCCACCCCTTTAAAAGGGTGTTCTGCTAATAATCCTTTACTGACATATTCTTTATACAAGGCTTTTGACGCTTCAATCATAGCCTGCTGAACTTCCTCCATATTATTGAATACAGTAAAAATCGGTCTTGCCGAACTACCAAGGTATGTTCCCAATGCTCTGGAAGTCAGGGCTTCATATCCATCCGTTTTGACAATATGTAATGCAGCTTCAATAATTTCCTTTTTTGTGAATTTAGCTTTTGGCGGCATTTTGTTCCTCCTTTAATTAAATCAACTGTTTTACATCATCTGTTTTAATTATAATCAAAACAGAACCTAAAATCAATAGGCGGCAGAGATTTTCTCCCTGCCGCCTTTGTTTGCTACTTCCTTATGTGAAATGTCCCTTTACAGCCGCTTTTTCTTATATATTTTTATCTCTCTATGCTTTTCCGCCCTGCTATTAACACACCGCCACCAATCATAAATAACAAGATAATACTCAAAATCGCGTAAGAGGATCGTCCTGTAATCGTTGAAATCACAGAATAAAGCAATGGCCCCATGACAGAAGCAAACTTACCAAAAATCTCAAAGAAACCAAAATACTCATTGGATCTTTCTTTAGGAATCATTTTTCCAAAATAAGAACGGGACATTGCCTGAATCCCTCCCTGCGAAGTTCCAACTAAAACAGCCAAAATCCAAAAGATCGTCAGTGCCTGATGATTCGTCAAAAATTCCTGCTCCATGCCAAATCCCATGATAAATCCGAGAATACATACCAGCGTATACACGCCAATTCCCATCAAAATCACACGAATACCGCCAATCTTTTCTCCCAATTTGCTAAACCAAATCGCAAACGGTACGGCAACGATCTGCGTAACGAGCAGCGCTAATACCATGCCGGTAGACCCCAGGCCCAGGCTTGTTCCATATGCTGTAGACATTTTAATAATGGTTCCTACCCCATCAATATAAAAGAAATACGCAATCACAAAAAAGCGAAGTCTCTTCTCCTGCCAAATCGCTTTAGCCGTATGAGCAATATTATGAAACGTCTCCTGCAGCACATTCTTGCCCTTGCTTTCTGTATGATATTTCTGTTTAACATGACGCAAAAAGGGAATGGAAAACAGCCCCCACCATACTACGGTAATCACAACCGAAATCCGCACGGCTTCTGCATTCGAAAGACCCATTTTATCATGGAGCATCACAAGGGCAATCGCAATCAAAAAAGGAATTGTACTCCCTCCGATATACCCCATCGCATAGCCCCATGCAGAGACCCTGTCCATTCGATCTTCGCTTGTTACATCCGTCAGAAATGAATCATAACACAAACATGAACCGCTAAAACCAATCGCCCCTAAAACATAGGCTCCTAATAGAAGCCGCCAATCTGTAATCAGTGCGCAGGCACCTGTCCCCAGCATACCTAGAACCCAAAACACAACAAAGACTTTCTTTTTATTTCCCTTCCGATCGCCCAGCGCGCCTACAATGGGAGCCAAAATCGCCATCACCAGCGTAGCGGCAGAAGAACCGTAGCCCCACCAGATATCTCCGCTTTCTCCTGCTACCCCTGTAAAATAAATGGGAAACAGTGCCGCCATCATAATCGTTGCGAATACAGAATTGGCCCAGTCATACATAATCCAACTTTTTTCTTCTCGGCTAAACTTTTTTGTATCCATGGGAAACTCCTTTGGTAAATTGATTTATCAGTTCGCTTACGCGAACTTGGCAAGCATTCGTCCTATTTTTTATTATATCATTTTGACATTTCATGTCAAGTTTTCTGTTTTTATGCTATAATATGCTATTCCTATATAGGAAAATTTGAGATATACTAAAGATAATTTATTATTTTCGATCGTAAGGAGCTAATGAATATGCGCAAAAAATCAAGCTTTGATTATGATTTTTCAGATATGGGACGCCGGATCCAGATTCGCCGAAAAGAACTCGGCCTCACCCAAGAACAGCTTGCTGAAAAAGTAGACTGCAGTCTTACTCACCTTTCCCGCATAGAAGGCGGATCCAGACCCAGTTTAGAATCCTTGATCCGAATCAGTACGTTGCTAGGCTACAGCCTTGATGATCTAACCGGCTTATATCCCGCCAAAAATCCTTATTTAAAAGAACTCTGTGATCTTATTATGCAGCATTCTATGGAAGATCAACAGATGGCGCTCCATGCCATGCGTCAATTTTATCACTTGCTGGATCAAATTAAAATGCGCGTTAAAAGCTAAGAGCCTCTCTCCTATTCTTCCGTTTCCGCTGAACACGCCTCAGAGGATCCCTGTGCTGAGCCTTGAAACTGCCGGCCCGCATGATCCAGTTCATAGGGCGCTTGATAGATCAGCTCAGACGCA
>CANOUM010000056.1 GCA_947570515.1 uncultured Clostridia bacterium | reverse complement strand
ATTATGCATACCACAAAATACCACTGAAAAAATGATGAGAATTTTAATTAACCTCAAAAACAAAAGCCCCGAAACCCTTTCTTATCAGGGTTTCGGGGCTTTCTTCATCGAGCTGCTAACCAGATTTGAACTGGTGACCTCCGCCTTACCAAGGCGACGCTCTACCGACTGAGCCATAGCAGCTGATCGCAATCACTATCGATCGCGAGGATTATCATATCATACTCTATATAAAATGTCAATGCCTAATTTTGCAAATTATCGATCATCGGGTACGCAGCCACATCCATACAGCATTGGTAAGCGGCTGAGGCGATATCTTAGCCAAAAAGCGCTTGATATTCGTATTTATCCCATATACCGATATATCCCGGCGACGATAGCTGTCGATTAAAGCACGACGTACAACATCCTGCGAACGATATAACGGCCGATAATGCGTGCACCCATCCGGACGCTTCGTATGACGCGCCACTCCGATAAACTCTGTATCGACAAACCCCGGGCAGACTGCTGTAACTGAAATATGCCTTGGCTTTAATTCCACATGCAGCGCCCTAGAATAACTTAATACAAATGCCTTTGTCGCCGCATAAAGACTAAAATAAGGCAGGGGCTGAAACGCCGCCATGGAAGCCATATTAATGATACGAGCTCCCCGCGGCATATAAGGAAGCACAGCTTGAGAAAGACATACCACCGCTTCCATATTTAACCTCATCATATCCTGCTGATCTTGCTTCAGCAGCTGCTGACAGCTTCCAAACTTTCCAAAGCCAGCCGCATTGACCAGAAACTTCACCTTAGGATGATATGCTTCAAGAAGTGCCCGAACCGAAGCAAGGCTTTCGCTTTTAGTCAAATCATATGCTAAAATACGCAGCCTGACAGATACCTCTTTTTGCAATGCCTCCAGACGTTCAGTCCTGCGTGCAATCACCCATATTTCATCCAGGGACTGCAGCGCTAACTGGCGCACAAATTCCCGGCCTAAGCCGGAAGAGGCTCCTGTGATCAGCGCAATCTTCATTCTTCCTCCTTCTCAGCTTCCTCCGCAAGCGCTACCTGTAGCATGAGCGCATTTTCTATCCGGCAGCGATGCAGTTTGCATCCCAGCTCATATACGCCGTTTACACTTCCTGTATAATGTACTGCATTAGCTGCGCATCCTCCGCTGCAATACATACGTGCAAAACAGTCTTTGCACTCTTTGTGTGCATAGATATTACAAAGCTTAAAATCATCGCGGGCCTGCTCATTAGTAATCCCGTCAAATACATTTCCTAACAAATATTTTCCTTCGCCTGCAAACTGATGACAGGGGTACAGATCTCCATTGGGCGTTACGGCCAAATACTCTGTTCCCACGCCACAGCCCGAAATCCGTTTAACGACACAGGGGCCTCCTTCCAGATCGAGCATATAATGATAAAAAGTAAAATCCCGTCCCTCTTTATGCCGCTTCAGCATTTCTACTGCCAGCTGATCATACTGCTGATATAAAACAGGCAGATCTTCTTCCGTCAGCGCATAGTCTGCTTCCGGCGGGGCAACAACCGGCTCAATCGAAAGTTCTTTAAAACCCAAATCCGCCATATGCAGCAAATCACTAACAAAATCAGTATTATAATGCGTATAGGTACCGCGCATATAATATTCCTGATCCCCTCTCTTCTCTACCATTTTTTGAAACTTAGGCACAATCAGATCATAGCTGCCCTTTCCATTTTGGCTGCTTCTCATCCGATCATTTACCTCTTTGCGGCCATCCATACTCAAAACGACATTGCCCATCTCTCGGTTACAAAAATCCATAACCTCCTCGTTTAAAAGCACTCCGTTTGTCGTGAGTGTAAAACGAAATTTTTTATCGTGTAGTTTTTCCTGTTCTCTTCCATATGCCACGAGCTGTTTGACAACCTCCCAGTTCATCAACGGCTCACCACCAAAAAAGTCTACTTCCAAATTATGACGCGTCCCGGAGTTTTGGATTAAAAAGTCAAGTGCCTGCTTTCCCACCTCATAGCTCATGATTCCTCTGTCGCCGTGATATTCTCCTTCTCCTGCAAAACAATATTTGCAAGACAGATTACAATCATGCGCAACGTGTAGACACAGCGATTTAACTACGGATTGTCTTTTTTTAAAATCCCATGCAACATCCTCATAAATATCTTTTGAAAACAGCCTGCCTTCTTGCTTTAAAGCCTCAATATCTGCTAAGGTCTCCTTAAGCTCAGCTTCTGTAACATCCTCTCTCTCCGGGTACTTCGCTAACATCATCTCAACAATTTCTTCAGGCGTATACTCTTCATACAGCTGAATCATTGCATAGGCTATTTCATCTACCTGATGCACAGAACCGCTATTTACGTCTAATACAATATAATATCCGTTTTTTTGAAAACAATGTACCATGAGTTCCTCCATTATTCAATAAGTTTATCCCTATGTAATTTACAAGAAAAAACCGCTGTAAAGCAGATTGCCTCACAGCGGTTTCACAGCAAGCATGTTGATTATTTCTTCAGCTGCTCGCACTTCTGGTTTGCCACGCTGCAAGAAGTTTTGCTAGCAGACTGGCATGAAGTCTGGCATTCGCCGCAGCCGCCTTTTTTAGCGGACTCATTTAAATTTCTGGTATTCAGCGTTTTAATTCTCTTCATGAATAACACCTCTTTCTGTTTATACATCATAGAGTAGTGTACCAGCTTTCCTGTTTGCTGTCAAGCATGTCCCTTATGAATCTCCCACTTTTTCATATAATCGCCGTTTTTTTAACGCTTTCGTTTTCCTTTGCGAATCCACTCATTAAGATATAAAATAGCTTTTTCACACGTACGGATATTTAACCAATAATACGTCGCTTTTCCTAAATTGCGACTGCACAGCATATAGGCATCTTGCATGATATCCAAATGATAACTCGCCGTATTGAGCGCAATTCCCAGCCGTTTTGCCAAATCTCCGCCAGAGAGCTCGCCTTCCTTCAGTAAATATTCAATAATCCGAATCCTGTTTTGATCTCCCATTGCTTTTCCAAATTTTTCAATATCAATTTTCGTATTCAGTTCATTTTTTAGAGTGATTGCATGATCATATCCCAAAATAAACCAATCCAATTCCAAATCTTTAAATACAATGTTTTTACTTACAGCAACCATGGAAATCTTAAGCATTTCACAGTCTTCTCTGACAGCCGAGCGCCCTATCATACTTTCATATCCTTTTATAAGCGCTGACAGCCGAAACTCCTGTTCACTTCTTTTCAGCTCAGCCTCTCGCTCAGCATAGATAGTCTCCAGCTTCTCCATATAGATGCGAAGACACTCTTGCAGCATTTCGATAAAGAAACGAGGATCTGCAAAGAAATGTAGCAACTGAAATTTCATGGTTTCCTTGAGCGTTTCGCTATGATAGATCGTTTGAGAAACTTCCAAGATATTCTGATAATCTACATTTTTTCCCAAATAAAAAGCACAGATTTCTTTCCGAATCCTATCGGTGTCGTCTAAATAAGCAATAAAATCTGCCAGCTGCATCTCTTCCTGCTGCTTAGCCAAAATGTCGGTGAAAATATTTAAAAAATAACATTCCGTCCTTCGATTCTTAATAAAGAAGAAGATAGCCAGCTCCGGATTCGGATCCTCAAATTCTTTTAAACAGGCATCAATATACTCTGCATCCTTTTGTTCATGACCGGCATTCGCAACCCGTTCCAGCCATTTAGCACGCGTATTCAGCTTCATCAGTAAAATATGATATAGATCATAAAACAGACCGGGATTACGGTAAAATTTAACTTCCACTGCTCTTTCCTCCTTTATAGCTCTTCTCCAAGGATCCACTCCTGCAGCTTCCATGTTGCCAATCGACAAAGCTTAGTATTGATCCGGTAATATGCAGTCTTTCCTTGATTATGAAAAGAAAGCAGCTTGGCTTTCTTCATAATATCCACATGATATCCCACTGTATTGACTGCAAGGTTTAATCTGCCCGCCAGTTCTGCACTAGATTTTTCTCCTTCACTCAGAAGAATTTTGATAATGTTAATCCTATGCTGATCTGCTAAAGCATTTCCAAACTTTTCCATATTAATCTGAAGCTCTTCTTCTTCCTCTTCAGCTTCTCTATACTGGTCACCAATAATAAACCATACCTCTTCTTCTGTCTTATTCAGATACCAGAAGACATTTTCATAAAAAAGCACAAAAGAAACAACACATTTTTGAATTTCTTTTTTTCGGCCTCTTTTTCGAATCGTAGGTTCCTGTCTAGCGCAGGCCTCTTCCGGTCTAAAGCTTTCCTGTTTTAGAATCAGCTCATTAGCTCTAGCCTCATAAATCTTGAGAATTTCATCATAATAAATCTGGAAAATTCTTCTTAGATCCTCGAGATAAGATGTATCATGAATATAAAAGGACAACAAAAGAAACTTAATCGATTCTTATATATCCTTATGCGCATCAATCGCCTGCGCCAGCGCACGAATATCATGATAATCCACCGACTCTCCCAGATAGTACTGACACAGCCTTTTCTTTAAATGCTCTCTGTATGACAAATATTCTATGATATCCTCTTTGGTCATATTTTCATCTGAACGATTCATAACCTCAAGAATAACCTCATAGAAGAAATTTGTTACGCCCGGCTCTTTTTGATAAAAGAATACGGCTAGCTCAGGATTGGGATCTTCTAGTTGACTCAGCTTGTACTCCATATCAATCATTGCTTTCTGTTTATTTTCATGATTCGTTAATCGGCTATTCCATTTACTCTGACCATTGAGTTTCATCGTCAGTGCCTGATACACGTCGTATATCAGACCCGGTGTTCTCTTAAAAACAATTTGCATGGCTACCTACCTCCTATACAACTCGTCTCCCATTATGCTATATACCTATCATTTTATCATATTCACTAGGTGCTTTCAATAATTATCAAAATTTTTTAGTGCATTCCCTATGCACTCTTACGAATCTTCATTTCAATCAGCACCACCTCTGATTTTGTTCCTACTCGAGTTGTAGGTCCCCATGTACCAATTCCCGATGTGACAATGGCCTGCATATGATTTCCCTTCCAATATCCATAAGAACATGTACTGATGAGGCTAAGCAGCATGTTTCCCGGAAAAAGCTGGCCATTATGCGTATGGCCGCACAGAATTAAATCAACGCCGGCTTGATTCGCTTCCTCCCACCACGTCTTCCAGCGCGTTGGCGGCTGATGATCCAGCATAATGACTACCTGATCTGCATGGTCTTGTACAAGCTGCTCAGGTGTTTTTCGCTCTGCATCCATCGTTGGATCCACCCTCCCTGTTAAAAACACTTCATTGTCTAAAAGAATACTTTCATCCAATAGAACTTTTATTCCACAGGTTTCTAAAAAGTCTATCGCCTCTTGCGATTTATTTTGTATGCCAAATCCGCTGTCATGATTTCCCAAACAAGCATACACTCCATATCGCGTCCGCAGCTTTTGAAATGCTTCTGCAATCTGCTCTTTTTCTGATACCGCATCGATTCCTGCATCCAACAAATCTCCTGCAATCAAAACCAAATCCGGCGAAAGCGCATTGATATTTTGCACAATTTTTTCGACTCGAGCTGCTCCCCAAATCGTGCCTAAATGAATATCGCTAATGAATGCAATACGCAATTCATCATTTTGCGCCCGCGGCGCCTCTACCTGAATTTGATAAGGTGTAACCTGGATTTTATTTGCCGCTGCTACCCCAAATACAACTAAAATCAATACTAAAGCCATCATGCCGCCATAAATACGTTTGCAGATTTTTTCACTCCACGGCTTTTTGCTTCGCCTGCATAACCATAAGAAATCGAGCATTAAAATCAAAAGCATCAGATACAGATCCGCACACATCCAGCAGCCGCCAAGCCAATATAATACCTGTTCAAGTGAATGCGGTAAAACTCCTTCTGCAAATCGCGGAATCCAAAAAATGAGGGTGAGTATCTGCAGTAAAATCATTTCTACTACGAATACCCACCTTTTACGAAATATAATGCCAAAAAAACGATGCCACAACCGAACCCCAATATAGCCGTTGATTAGGATCATACTAATCATAATAGGAATTGCTAAATATCGCACAGATCTTCTCCTGTCTTTTTATTTTATCATAAAGTGAGGGTATATCTATGTCAATTAACCTTCCCTTAATTTTTTCTTATTATCACTTAATTTCATCTTTTTTTATTTGACACAGTCCTGCGCGCGGACAACCGCTGCAGCCACAACCACAAGATGAAGCCCCTCTTTTTCTATCTTCATATAATTTCTTAATAACCAAAAAAACAAAGACGAGCAAGATAATAGAAATAATGATCGTTGCCAACATCGAATGATCTCTCCTCTCTTTTTAGTTAGCTAATTCTAACTTTTATTTAAAATACCATGCTGTTTTTTTCTTGTCAAGCGCTCCATATATATTTTCTCAGCGCCTGACGTAAGGCAGTGGCACTGCTTGAAGGGACTCTCTCTACCGGAATTTTATATCGCTGCGCTTCTTTGCATGCACTAAGCGCCATTTTATGAGATACCGTTTGCGTAAATAAAATTAACAGATCCGGCACCCCAAGTTTTTTCTTAATCGGTCCGTTTTCTTTTACAAACACCTTAGCTTTGCATCCATATTGCTTACAAATATCTTCATATAAATTGGCCATTCTTTCATTTCCACCTATAATCACAACACTCATTAAAATACTCCTTTCTGGTTAGTTTTAACTAACTAGAAACAGTTTACTCCTATTTTCCATTTTTGTCAATGGTGCAAAAGTAATTTATTGCTCTGGCATCTCCAAAATAGCTGCTGCCTCCTGTTCTGTAACCTTACCATTTTTAATCATACTCTCAAGAACTATTCTCATCCTTTGCTGAGCCAACTCTTCATTTTCATCCAGAGAGTAAACAGAAGGCGCATTGGGTAGCCCCGCAAGCATGATGGCTTCATATGCGGAAAGCTCTGAAGGAAGCTTTCCAAAATATCCTTTCGCTGCCTCATATATTCCATAGTATCCGGCGCCAAAATAAATCGTGTTGACGTATATCTCAAAAAGTTCTTTTTTACTGTACTCCTTTTCTAAGGCAAAAGCCGCAAAAATTTCCGCCACCTTACGTTCTATGTGTTTTTCCTGCGTAAACAGTTCATTTTTGGCAATCTGCTGTGTAATGGTACTTCCTCCTTCATCAAAAGACAAGGTTCTTAGATCTGTCCAAATTGCTCTTCCGATTGCCAGTATATCAATTCCATGATGAGATTCAAACCGTTTATCTTCTGCCGCGATGACAGCTTCCACATATACAGCCGGCAGCTCATCATAATATGTAAAATTCTTATTATTATGCAGCCGTTCTCCAATCTCTTCGATCGGCGTCTCTTTCACCGCCTGCTGATACATCTGATATCCTTTTATGCCATACCAGCCAGCTATACAAAAGAATGCTATCATAAGCACCGCTACAGCGCCTAATAATGAATTTCTGATACTATGTGTTCTATGTTTCATTTTCTGTTCCTTTCCAATCTATAACCTGGTTGACCACATACACCAGAAGCAGCAGAGCGCTAGTAAGAGCCAACAATATAATCAACACAACCTCTCCCGTTACATCAAATAAATATGAAATATATTTTTTGAAATATGATTTTTTCACATTTTTATGCTCCTTTTTGTATAAAATCATCTTGCATATTCTAATAATTAGTTATAAAATAAGCTAAATTATATTTAACAGGAGGTTACACACTATGTTGTTCAAGAAAAATAGTTCAATGGAGTTTATCGAAACGGATGAAAGCGGTCTGGTTGTTTTCAATCCAGCTTCTGGAGACAGCTGTATTCTGGATGATATCGGATATGCAATCCTCCATGCCCTTGGAAACGGAGCCACATTAGATGATATTACCAATAAACTGTCTCAGGAATACATGGCTGCCCCCGGTGAAATCCGCCGTGATGTAGATGAATTTCTCGGCAAGCTTATTGAGCAGGGAATCATTGTAACATGCGAATAAAGAATGTCTACATCGAGATAACCAATCTCTGTAATCTAAATTGCATCACCTGTTACAATCGTTCAGGACTGAATCAGAAGCGCCGTGAGCTCAGCTTTTCCAAGCTCACTTATCTTATAGAACGCTTATCCTCTGAGTTCGGCTGTAAAACCTTTGCATTTGCCGGCGGAGAACCCTTTCTATATACCGAAATGAATGCACTGCTTGCCTACATGCAAAAGCACACAGAATTTCAATTCCGTTTTGTCACCAACGGCACCTTACATATTTCTGATTTCTTTTCTCTGATTCATAGCGATCCCAAGCGATTTCAGGTACAAATCAGCTTAGACGGTTCCTGTGAAGAGATCAACGCCTTAACTCGAGGCACCGGCGCCTTTGCAAAAACTCTCTCTTTTCTCGATCATCTTGCCTCTCCCCAGTTTCATCCTCTGGTCAAGATGGTGCTCTCTCAGAAAAATCTAGGCGACATTGAATCCTTTTTCCATATGGTCGCCTCTCATGGGGGCGTTCCTGAATATGCTTTCATTCATTGTAACGGCAACGCTACCGATCAATGGGAAAACAAGGCGCTAACTCCGCAGCAAAAAATCCAAGTCCTCAAACTATTGGACTCTCTCAATGCCCACTCTGCCGTTCAAGCGGTCCTTCCCTACAGTACACGCGAATGTCCGCTGACGGATCCTCACTATGATATGTCCGTCCTCATCAAGGTTGACGGCTCTGTTCAGCCCTGTCAGCTTTTATACGATCCCAGTTTTACTATCGGTAATATTTTAAGCGATTCAGCCGAATCTCTCACCGCCGGTATGAACCGTATCTGCGAGCTTGCCCAGACACGCACCGCTGCCGACTTTGGATGTCACCACTGTATTGTACGCCAAAAATGTGCTAAAGGCTGTATGGCTCTTGCTCATTATGCTTGCGGCGATCCTCTTGGCGATGACAGTGACTGTCTTACGCGCAAGCTAGAAATTACAAACTTCGAGCTCGCAAAACATCTAAGTAAGCTCGAGTCCTA
>CANOUM010000055.1 GCA_947570515.1 uncultured Clostridia bacterium | reverse complement strand
GGCCATCGCTGCCGGCAGCAGTCCGACCGGGGTCAGCTCAGAAAAACGGCCGCCCACACCTGCCGGAATCACAAAACTCTTATAGCCTTCTTCTTCGCAGATCGGACGCAGATTGCCTTTTACCGCATCTGTCGTACAGACAATATGTCTTGCCGCTTCCTCCTTACCCAGTTTTGCCTCCAGCATTTCCTTAATGATCATAAACTGCGACATGGTCTCAGAAGTACCGCCGGATTTAGAGGTTACATTAAACAGCGTTGTCGCCGGATCAATGGTATCAAATAAATATACCAGCCTCTCCGGATCCACATTATCCGCTACATAAAATTTAGGCCAGCCTCCGCGTTTCTCACGCGGCAGCTCATTATAATAAGGATGGTTAATCGCTTGCTGCAGTGCAATAGGGCCGAGCGCCGATCCGCCGATTCCCAGCACAACAAAGGCTTCAAACTGATCCTTCACTTCATTGGCATAAGAAAGAATATCCTCTACGACTTCGGCCTGATTATAGGGCAGGTCTCTCCAGTCCATTCCGCCTTCTTTGCGCTTTTGAACCATCGCGGCCTCCGCCAGATCAATCTTTTCGGATAAAGCTGCCAGCTCCGCCTCGGTAATCCCCTTTTCGCCCACAAACTTTTCCATCATATTGTTAAAGTTTAAGCGAATTTTCATATTTCTCTTAAAGTCTTCTTTTTCGTAGCGTGCCATTTTCTTAACCTCCGGTTTCAATTGACATCGATACATCATTATATACCTAGTTGTCTGAATCGTCAACCAAAAACGGCAATTCATAATTTCGAATTTTACGACATACGATTAAAAAAGCGACAAGCTATTTTCACTGCATTTTAAGAAGCTCAGAGGTGCGTATCATGAAATCCTTTTTCTCTTCCTTCTCTCGTTACTGGCCTGTATTCGTCCTTTTAACAGGACTATATATATTATTTGAAAAAAACGGCCTTACGCTCATCATCACCTGTCTCCGCCCTCTTTTAGCAGCAGTCGCCTGCATCTATCTGCTAGAGCCCGTCGTCAACTTTCTCAGCGACACGCTCCGCCTTCCCCGCCTGCTCTCACTCCTGCTTACCTATCTGGGCTTCTTTGGCTTTCTTGTACTCCTTCTCCTTTTTCTCATTCCCGATTTGCTGCAGGCGCTGTCCGATGTACTGAGCAGCCTTCCATCCCTATATGCAGAGCTCTCACTCCGTACCTATCTGCAGCCCTTTCTCGAAAAGCTGCCCGAATTTCTGGGAGGTCTCTTAGATCTGCTCACCTCCCTTTCTTCGCTTCTAAGCGGTCTGGGCTCCTTTCTCGTTGCTCTCATCATGTCCTTTTATTTTCTTCTCACCCATCATTCTCTGGGCGAAGCCGCCGCCGCTTCCCTCTATTCCCTCTTGCCGCTCGCCGCTGCTGAGCGCCTCCTCCTAATTCTCAACCTGTTAGACCATGCCTTCCGCTCTTTCGTCAGCTCCAAGCTCCTCCTCAGTCTCATTCAAGCTGCCGCCATCTTTTTCAGCACCATCGCCGCCAACCTGCTCTTTCGCCTTTCCATTCCCTCTCCCCTATTCATGGGACTGCTCACATTCCTTGCCAATCTCATCCCCCTGATCGGCCCCATACTCGGCACCCTGCTCTGTTCCTTCCTCGCCCTTCTGTACGGCATTCCAGAAATGATCGTTACGAGCTGCCTGCTGCTGCTCTGGCAGCAAATCGACAATCTCTTGCTCAGCCCTCATTTTCTGGGCACTTCCTCCGGCCTCTCTCCCTTCTGGGTCCTCGCCGTCATCACAGCCGCCGCCTCTCTCGGAAGCCTCTGGCTCCTTCTGATTGCCGTCCCCCTAACGGCATTTGCGCAGTCTCTTTTCCGCGCATGGCGCGAAGGCTTTTCTGCTCGCTCCCTTCCGCCAAAATGGCTGCGCTATCGTCCCTGATCTTGCTTCTTTCCTTGACTTTTATTATCTTTTAACTTATGATAAGCATAAATATATGACATTGAAAGGGGAATTCTATGATTCGAGAAATGAGAAGAAGCGCTCAGCAGCTATCTCTTGACGAGTGTATTGCTATTTTAAAATCGGGAACTTCCGGTGTGCTCGCGCTTATGGGAGATGAGCCCTATCCGTATGCGCTGCCGCTCAGCTATGTATATGATGAAGGCCGTATCTTTTTTCATTCAGCTAAAACGGGGCATAAGATTGATGCCCTGCGCAAAAAGAATGAAGTTTCTTTTTGTGTAATTGATCAGGATGAAGTCATTCCTGAGACTTATACAACGCATTTTCGCAGCGCCATCGCTTTTGGCCGGATTCGCTTTTTGCAGGATCGTACTGAACGGACTCTGGCCCTGCAAAAACTGATCATGAAATATGCACCTGATGATACCGAAGAAAACCGCAATCGTGAAATCGAAAAATCATGGGACTCCGTGTGCGTTCTTGAAATGATCGTTGAGCATCTGACCGGAAAACAGGCCATTGAACTGGTGAGAAAAAAATAAAAGGACAAACGATACTCTGTGTGCCGCCCTCCGACCGCCGGATACGCATCTGGCTTTTAAGGAGGGGCGGCGCTTTTTCGTTTGCCCTTTTCTGATATTTACTTTTCGATATTCCCATAAATAATGCGGCGGATGGTATCATAGGCTAACCCATACTGTTTGGTCAGCTCTTCCATCCTGACTCCTTCCTGATATGCTGCGCAAATCGCCTGATTGCGTTTGCGATAATATTCTCTGGAACCGCTTTTTTCTCCCCATTTTTTGGGGCTATATGCATTGGGAATATATATTAAATTGCCGCTGACATGCTTTTGAATTTCACGCACCAGCTCTTCCGGCAATATCTCTGCTGCATTCAAATATTTCATCTATCATCGCTCCTCATCTATCTTAAATATGACCTGGATAAACAAGGGCCCATACCGACAGCGCAGCAGGGGATGCGGTGATTAAAGGCTCACCGTGCCCTACCTAAACCGTCGGACTTTGACACTTGTTTACTTCCTTCTTCTGATCCTCATTCCGTTTTACAATTCTATTATTTAACATTATTTTACCTCCTATTTTATTATAGTGCTTTTCCTTACATACAACCTGCTTTTTGCAAGACGTCATACCGTTCAATCTTATCGTCCAAATGCTCCAGTGCCTGCTGCATCTCCTGCATCCGTTCCGTCAGGCGCTGCCGCTGCTCCAAGAGAATCTGCAGACGTTCCTGAGCCGTTGCATCTCCTTCTCTAAAGAGCTTTACATACGTAACCAGCGCTTCAATCTGCAGACCTGCACAGCGCATGCACTTGATGAACTCAACCCATCTGCAGTTTTCCTCTGTATAATCCCTCACACCGTTTTTATTTCGGTTGACCGGCGGAATCAAACCAATTTTTTCATAATACCGCAGCGTATCGGCTGTTATATGGTATTTCTCACTTACCTGTGCAATCGTCACTGCGATCACCGCCCCTTCTGCTATTAAAGTGCCCGATAAATGGCCTGATTCAGCTCTTTACGAAATTCATTCGTATTGGTTCCGTAACGATCCGGGTAGCAAAGCCGATTCGTAAAGACAATTGCACCGATGCCCTTCTCCGGACATACCCAGATACAGGTACCGGTAAATCCGGTATGACCGCAGCCTGCCGGATACATATCACCCGTCTGCCAGCCCAGTCCGCGCCCATCCGTCTGCTCTTTCATGGAACGCTGGAAAAGCGGCGAACTGCTGTTTAAATACAACCGGCCAAGGCGTTCATAGGCATCCACATTGGCAAAAATACCGGCATGCCCGGCCACGCCATCAAAGAAATAGTGTGCATTGCCGTCATTCACTGTGCCCAGCGTGATCTCTTGTTTACTGCGCCAGCCATCAAAGGTCAGCCCGCGCTCTGCACACATCTGCTCTTCGATTCCGTTGCCATAACTGGACGGCGCCATATCTCCCATATCTTTTGGCAGGAAATCCATATGCGCAGCTCCCAGAAGCTGTTTAAACTCCTCCTGACACTGCTGCAACGGCTTCCCCTGGATATTCTCAATGATTTTGCCCAGCAGCATAAAATTCATATCCGAATAAACCATGCCCTGCACGACTTCCGTACCGCCGATAAAGGACTCAAATACATCATAAAAATCCTGACCTGCCTGCACATAGAAAGGATACCAGTCAATAATACCGGAGGTGTGCGTAAGCAGCTGATATACGGTGACGTTTTTGAGGCGCTCATACAAAGTCGGTCTCGCCTTCACCTCGGTCAGCACTTCCGGCACGGTGGTTTCCAGCGTAAGCTGGCCGCCATCGATTAAAAGCAGAATCTGCGTAGAGGTCGCGATCTTGGTCATGGATGCGACATCGTACACGGTATCCGGATTGACAGACTGCCGCTCGGCGGTATGGGTTGGATTATCCCCTAGCGCCGTACGGTACAGCGTTCCTTCTTTATCAAAAATTCCCACGACCACAGACGGAAAGTAGCCTTTATCTATATATGCACGACAAATCTTGTCAACAAAAGAAAATTTCTTATTCATCCTCTACGCTCCTTAAACTCAGTACTAACTTCTAGTATAAAGCAATTTGTGCCAAAACTCAAGCTTCTATATAAAAAAACTATCTTTCACATGAAAAACCCTCTTGAAAATCCTTTGCAATTGAACTTTCAAGAGGGTATCTATTTTCTTTCAGCGGCACAGCCGCCACCTGTTCATGTCTGCAGCTTTACTTTACAGCCCCAGCGCTTTTTCTGCAAACAGCTGCATCTCAGCAATCGTCCGCCAGTACACTTCGCCGCTGCCGCGGTCGTGACTGCCCTTTGCCAGCACGCGCAGCAGCACGGGGTTCTCGCTCTGGTTGCACTCCTGCATACGCGCCGCAAACTTTTTGCCGTGGTACGGCGGCACATTATTATCGCATTCGCCCGTCTGAATATAGATACTGGGGTACGGCACCTTCTTCACATTATGGTACGGCGAGTAGCTTAGCATATACTCAAACATTTCCTTACTCTCCCGCGGATTGCCATACTCTGTGATATACATAGGGCCGCGGTCATCTTCAGCAAAATGAATCATGTCGGTATGCGGTACGGAATCGATCACGCAGCCGAAGAGATCCGGCCGCATGGTCACCAGCGCTGACATCAGAAGCCCGCCGTTGGAGCAACCGGAAATCGCAATATGCTCCGGCGCCGTCCATCCGTCCCGGATGATCTGCTCGGTGATGCCGATGAAGTCATAATAACAATTCTTTTTCTTCATCCCCATCCCTTCTTCATGCCAGCTGGTTCCATATTCATTGCCGCCGCGCAGCGAGCAGAGCACATAGATGCCGCCCTTTTCTACCCAGCCGGCAATATCAAGACCGCTCACCGCTTCCTTATGCCCAGGAAGCATCGCAGAGTTATAACCGCCGTAGCCATACATCCATACCGGATTTTGACTGTTGAGCAGGGTTCCTTTTTTATATACCATAAAATACGGAATCTGCCGTCCATCTCCTACGGAAGGCGCAAACCGCTGTTCAACCACAAAATCCGGATGTTCTGCCGCCTTTTCGGAATGCACCACCCTCATCTGCACTCCATCAAAAGCAAGCGTCATCGGCCGGCAGGTAAAGGACTCAAACTGCAGCAGAATGCCTTCGGCAAATCTTCCTATTATCCCGGCTGTACCGATCTCTTCCGGCAGTGCTACTATGCTCTCCCGGCCGTCCTCTATGCATAGAATCCGGGTACGTACATCTGCCATAGCCATCAGATACAGCTTCTCACCAAGTACAAAGCCGCCGTCCAAAACTTCTTTGCCCTCCGGACGCACCACCTTCGCCGCCGATAGTCTCTGACCATTCTCCACTGCCAGCACCTCGCCAAATGAGCTGCTCTCCTTGGAGATAAAGAAATGCTGATTCTGCATCGAATCGATATACTGTATTTCAATGCTTCGGCCTTCGGTGATTTCCATCGTCTGTCCAGTGGCTTCTTCATATACAATAAAGCGCGTATGTGAATAGTCGCTCTGCATCTGCATCATTAAAAATCGGTTATCTGTAGACGTTTCCACCGTGCCGAATACGGAATACTCCGTATCCTCATAAATGCAGACTGTTTCACCGGTAAGTACCTGATACCCCAAGACCCGTGAGCGGCTTTGCTGCGTGGCAGCATCTGAAATGGTATCTGAATAATAGAACACCGGCGCCGTTCTCGACCATGTGCAGCTAAATGTATTTTCGGCCTTGGCCAGCACTTTTTTCTCCTGCATGTCCACGATCAGGGCAGCCGGACGTGCTGCGCCCTCGTATAAGCCGTAGATCGCAATTTTACTGTCATCTGCAGGACAGACCTTGAGCTCAAATGCTGTAAATCCTTCGATCTGCTTTTGCCCCACGATTACAGCCTCTTCTTTCATGTCCGCATTCAAACGCACCAGACTGTAACAGCCATCCTCGATCCGGGTGGCTGCATAGCCCTGTCCCCATGGAGAAATGGAACGATATGTTACCTTTTCTCCTGCAGCCTCTTTGAGCTGCCGTATCTTCTCTTCAATCTCCTTCTGGTCAAACCAGGCATCCGTATACTCATTCTCCTGCCTGACCCAGTCCAGCACCTCCAGATCCTTGGCGGCCTTGAGCCATGCATACGGATCCTCCAGTGCCGTTCCAAAAAATGTTTCTGTCACGTCCACTTTCTTACATTTAGGATAATTCATCTGCGGCTTCCTCTCTTATGTTAATTTATTTAAAATGTTACCATGACGACATGCACAGCATAAGTTCGCATAACATGTACGCAATTCTTTTTTTGCGTACATATCAAATTAAGAAATAAGAACTTACTTGTACGCAATTTCCCACTTTGCATATATATGACAAACGATATATTGAAATGACATGTATGCAATAGGCTGATTTGCATACACATGATCTTTAAAATCAATACGTGATATGTACGCAATTAAACGACTGCATACACATGATCGTCCAAACTACACAAAGACCTGCATGCAAGAAATCCCTTCAGGATTCTTGCGGTCGTCCTGTATTTTAATAGAGACATCGGAGTTTGATGCTTTGCATCATACTCATAAGGCGGTTCAGGAACTTGAATAGCCAGAACTACCTTACTGTCTTTGAGATATCGCAAGTTTGCCTTTGGCAAACTTGGAGCGCAGCGCAAGTACTTGAACAGCCGAAATACATCTAGCTGCGCTTATTATATCATAAATTCGCTGCAAAATCCTATCGTTTCACAAAATATTCCTCATACCAGACGAGAAATGTATAAATCGTCCACACTTTTCGCCAGTTTTTATAGTTGCCGCCGAGAAAGTCCTCCCAGAGCGCCATGAGCGCAGCGGGACGGAAAAATTGTTCTGCCGCCGGGCTTTGCAGCTTTCGCTTCACATCCTGATGATAGCGATCGTCCGCAAGCCACTTCTGGATTGGAACAGCAAAGCCTAGTTTTTTGCGAAATGCTGTCTCCTCCGGCAGCACCTTGGCCGCAGCTGTGCGAAAAGCGATCTTATTTTGGTCACCGGCAATTTTATAGCGAGAAGGCATGCGGGATGCCAATTCGAACAGCTTCATGTTGGTAAAGGGCATGCGAATCTCCAACCCCGCAGCTGTGCTCATCTTGTCAATATTGAGATAGATATCTCCCTCCAGCCAAAGACGAATATCAATCATCATCATCCTTGTCAGCGGATCCTGTCCTTTTGTATCAGCGTAAATTTCCTGCATCAGCTGAAGCGGCTGAATATTTTCATCATACCGCTTTAGAAGCTCCTTCTTTTCCTCTTCACGCATGATGTTGGTATTGCCCACATAGAAGCTGTCTAAATTATCGCCGTATTCTTCTGCCTTGTGATAGATATGATAGCCACCAAAAAACTCATCGGCTCCTTCTCCTGAATAGCATAACCGGGTTCGTTTCGCTGCCTCCTGACAGGCAATGGCAAATACAATGGCCGAAGCATCTCCCAAAGGCTGCTCCATCTGTCGCATCACATAGGGAACGGCAGCAAAATAAGCCTGCGGCGTAACAAGGCATTTTTCATTTTTCCTTCCCAGTTGTTCTGCTACCTGCTTTGCCAGCTCAGCTTCGTCATACTCTTTTTCTTCGTAGCCGCATGAAGCCGACATCTTAGCATCCGACATTGCGAGTAGATAAGATGAATCCACACCACCCGAAAGAAATACCTCCGCCTCTTCCTGCTCTTCCTTGGTTTCTGTCATCACCTGCCTGAGCGTATCATGAATTGCGTCCGCCCATTCCTGTAATGTGCCCCCCTCTTCGGGATGAAACTCCGGTTTCCAGTAACGCTGAATCGTAAGCTTACCTGCCCGCCAGGTTAAATAATGACCCGGCATAAGTTTCTTTACGCCATCAAAAAAGGTATCTTCACCAGCTGTATAGGTCATATTCAGATATAGCTGCAGCGCTTTCTCATTGAGTCGTTTAATAAAGCCGGGATCTTTCATAAATTTTTGAAGACTATGCCCATATAAAAGCCTGCCCTCAATCGTCCGGTAATAATAAAATGGTTTAGTGCCAAAGGGATCGCGCATGCAGAAGAGATCCTGCCTCTCATCATCCCATAGGGCGGCGGCAAACATCCCATCAATATGCCGGGGCATTTCATATCGCCATGTCTCATACGCCCGGATCAAAATCTGCTCTTCTCGTTCCCTTCTGCTGAGACTGCAGCTAATTCCCAGTTTTTCACAAAGCATTTTCCAGTTACGAATCTGCCCCCTGTACTCCTTAATCTCGATCATTTACTCTACCTCTTTCGTAATATATAATAAATTATGCTTTAACTATATATTGGAAAGATTTCGACGATTTCTCTGCTTTGTATATACTTTGTAAGATTTTGTTTCTATCGTGCTTCGTGAAAAAGGGCGCAATAAATTACATAAAATCACTTCATTCTTCTTGTTTTATTTTATACTGCACCGGTTCCTCGGCCGCCATAGATTGTGCTTCTTCCATATCATAAAGATATGTAACCTTATTGGGCTCTTTTGAAACCTCTGGGCTAATTAGTCCGAAATATTTTTCAAAAAATCCTTTCAGTTTTTCAATCACTGTCTGCT
>CANOUM010000054.1 GCA_947570515.1 uncultured Clostridia bacterium | reverse complement strand
TATTTAACAGTGAAGAAGAAGCTATTGCCGCTATTTATGCCGGCAAAATTGTAAAGGGCGACGTGGTTGTGATCCGCTATGAGGGTCCGGCTGGAGGCCCCGGCATGCGTGAAATGCTTTCGCCCACATCGGCCATTGCCGGTATGGGGCTGGATAAGGATGTGGCGCTGATCACGGACGGACGGTTTTCCGGAGCTACCAGAGGAGCCGCTATCGGACACATTTCACCCGAGGCAGTGCGAGGGGGCTTGATTGCGTATGTGCAGGATGGCGATATCATTTCTATTGATATTCCGTCATATAGCATTGAGCTTAAAGTGCCGCAGGAGGAAATCGAAAAACGCAGGCAAGAGATGCCGATTCAAAAGAAGGAGGGCATCAAGGGCGCGCTGGCGCGCTATGCAAACATGGTAAGCTCTGCAGATAAAGGCGCTATCATCAATCAGTTTTAATTGCCGGAGCACTGGCAGAAAGGAAGAATCATTATGTCAATGACAATGACACAAAAAATATTAGCAGCGCATGCCGGGCTTGAAAAGGTCGAGGCCGGACAGCTGGTATTGGTGAATCTGGACAGGGTGCTGGGCAATGACATCACCTCTCCGGTCGCCATTCGCGAGTTTGAAAAGCTGGGCCGTGACAAGGTGTATGACAAAGACCGTGTAACGATGGTGATGGATCACTTTGCGCCCAATAAGGATATTAAGGCAGCCGAGCAGTGCAAAATGTGCCGTGATTTCTGTGATCAATATGAAGTGACTCATTTTTATGATGTAGGCGATATGGGCATCGAGCATGCGCTGCTGCCCGAAAAGGGCCTGGTGATTGCCGGCGACGCCGTGATCGGCGCTGATTCACATACCTGTACGTATGGCGCATTGGGCGCATTTTCCACCGGTGTAGGCTCCACCGATATGGCCTGCGGCATGGCTACCGGCAAGGCCTGGTTCAAGGTGCCGTCCGCGATTCAGTTTCGCCTGCATGGCAGGTTAAATCGTTTTGTTTCCGGCAAGGATGTGATCCTTCATATCATTGGTAAAATTGGGGTAGATGGAGCGCTTTACAAGTCTATGGAGTTCTGCGGCGAAGGAGTTGGTTCTCTTACCATCTATGACCGTCTGACAATCTCCAATATGGCTATTGAAGCAGGCGCTAAAAATGGCATTTTTGAGGTGGATGAGCAGACACTGGCCTATATCAGCGAGCGCAGCGACAGAAAGCCTGTGATCTATCAGGCCGATGAGGATGCCGTCTATGATGCCGTCTATGACATTGATCTTTCAGAAATTAAGTCTACTGTATCGTTCCCGCATCTGCCGGAGAATACTCGCACGATTGATGAAGTAGGTGAGGTCGCCATCGATCAGGTTGTGATTGGCTCCTGTACCAACGGACAGTATAAGGATCTGGCCGAAGCGGCAGAAATCCTCAAAGGCCGCAAAGTAGCCAAACGTGTGCGTGCGATTGTGATCCCGGCTACGCAGGCTGTTTATATGCAGGCGATGGAAAACGGCCTGATCAAGACCTTTATAGAAGCAGGCTGCGCCGTATCAACGCCTACCTGCGGCCCCTGTCTTGGCGGATATATGGGCGTTTTGGCAGCAGGAGAGAGGGCTGTAGCCACTACAAACCGTAATTTTGTAGGCCGCATGGGACATGTAGAATCAGAAGTATATCTCGCAAGTCCGGCAGTGGCCGCCGCCAGTGCTGTGGCAGGCAAAATTGCAGACCCCGCAGAGATTATGAAGGAGGTATAAAGGATGAAATTTATCGGAAACGTAATCAAATACGGCGATAATGTGGATACCGACGTCATTATTCCGGCCCGGTACCTGAATACCAGTGATAAAAAGGAATTGGCCTCCCATTGTATGGAAGATATCGACAAGGAGTTTGCTTCAAAAATTAAGCCCGGAGATATCATGGCCGCCGGCTATAATTTCGGCTGCGGTTCCTCCAGAGAGCATGCGCCGATCGCCATTAAGGAAAGCGGCATTTCAGTCGTTATCGCCAAGAGTTTTGCGAGAATTTTCTATCGCAATGCGATCAATATTGGCCTTGCCATTGTGGAGTGTCCCGAAGCAGCTGAGCGCATTCAAAATGGGGATCAGGTAGAGGCCGATCTGGATGAGGGGATGATTTATGACCGGACAACAGGTGAAAGCTTCCCCACAGAGCCATTTCCGGAGTTTATTCAGAAGATCATTGAAAACGGCGGATTGGTGGAATCCATCCGTAAGGGTGATATTCGGTAACAGCTTATGACAGAAAAAGAACTTAAAGAGTATGCATGCCGGCTCTCTTCACTAAGTGTATTCAGAAGAATTTTAGAAGACGAGACAGTTAGCAGTCTACTGGCATACATGAAAAACGCAGGAAGTCTGTCCGAGCGGCTGGCGCTGTACGGCGCCTTTGTCCACAGCCTGCAGGAGAGCGATATCAGTCTGTCAGCAGTGCTGAGCCGGCTGGTATGTGAGGATGAAAACAGCTACATCAAGCGTGTCTCCCGGCGGGAGAGCGTGCCAGCCTCTATGGAGGCCAATGCGCAGGCAGAGCTGACACTTTTTACAGAGCTTACCCGGCTGACGCCGAAAAGTCTGACAGAATGCTTGCCGTATGAGGGATATCTGCCATCGTTTGAAAATGAAGCGCTGGATCTGAAGGCTGTTTATACGGAGCGGCTGAGCCATATTGAGCGCTATGGATATGGCATTTTTGCAGGAAGCGGTATGTTTCGGGTGAAAGGGGAGGCCATATGTCCGGTACCGGCTGCCGATCCTATCTCTTTGGAAATGCTGGTTGGCTATGAGGCAGAGCATCAAAAGGTGATCGAAAATACAAGAGCACTGGTGGAAGGGCGCCCGGCAGCCAATGTGCTGCTGTGCGGAGATGCCGGTACAGGTAAATCTTCTACGGTCAAAGCCGTATCGAACCTGTTTTTTGAGCAGGGCGTACGCCTGATTGAGCTGCGAAAGGATCAGCTGACTAAACTGCCGATGGTCATGGGGCATATTGCAGATCATCCGCTCAAGTTTATTATTTTTATTGATGATCTTTCCTTTAACAAAAATGATGATAGCTTCAGCATGCTGAAGGCGGCACTGGAAGGATCGGCTTCAGCGAAGGCGTCAAATGCGGTGATCTATGCAACCAGTAACCGGCGGCATATTGTGAAGGAGACCTTTTCGGATCGGACAGGAGATGATGTACACCGCGCCGATACGATGCAGGAGTTGATCTCGCTTTCTGACCGGTTTGGACTGACCGTTTATTTTGAAAAACCATCCAAATCACTATATTTGGAGATTGTACATGAGTTAGCGCAGCGCAGCGGCATAGCCCTTGACGGCGCGGAGCTGGATCAAAAAGCCGAAGCCTTTGCGCTGGGAAAAGGGAATCGTTCACCGCGGGCAGCGGAGCAGTTTGTACAAAGCTTATTATAGAAAGAAGGAATTCTGTCCATGCTTACACTGGATAATGTATACCGAGCCAGCTATACACTGAAAAATGTGGTACGGCGCACTGATGTGATCTACGCGCCGAAGCTGAGCCCCGGTACAGAGCTTTATTTAAAAACAGAAAACCTGCAGCTGACCGGATCGTTTAAGCTGCGGGGTGCTTATTATAAAATGTCGCAGCTCAGCCCTGAAGAGCGGGCAAAGGGAGTGATTGCCTGCTCGGCAGGCAACCATGCGCAGGGAGTTGCTCTGGCAGCGCAGCGAAACGGGATTAAAGCGGTGATTTGCCTGCCGGATAATGCGCCGATTTCAAAGGTGGAGGCGACAAAGAGCTATGGTGCTGAGGTATGCCTGGTGGAGGGTGTTTATGATGATGCCTACCGCAGGGCGCTGCAGCTGCGCGATGAGAAAGGATATACGTTTATTCATCCGTTTAATGACCCGGATGTCATCGCGGGACAGGGGACGATTGCTCTGGAGCTGGCAGAGCAGATTTCGGATCTGGACGCAGTGCTGGTGCCGGTGGGCGGCGGCGGACTGATTTCCGGCGTGGCCTATACGATTAAATCACTGAATCCGAATATTCGGGTGTACGGCGTACAGGCGGCAGGAGCACCCAGTATGCTGAGGTCGATAACGGCAGGGAAGATTGAGTGCCTGCAGGGGGTGTCGACGATTGCGGACGGGATTGCGGTGAAGGAGCCGGGAGATCTGACCTATGACATCTGCAGTCAATATGTGGATGGCATTGTAACGGTGACAGATGATGAGATTTCAGCGGCCATTCTGGCGCTGATGGAGCAGCATAAGCTGGTCACGGAGGGAGCCGGCGCGGTGGCAGTGGCGGCCGCTATGTTTGGCAAGGTGGATCTGGCCGGTAAGAGAGCAGTCTGCATTTTGTCAGGCGGTAATATTGATGTGACGATCCTTTCGAGAGTGATCACGCGCGGTTTGATTATGTCGGGACGCAGCTGTCAGTTTAAAATTGAGCTGGTGGATAAGCCGGGCCAGCTGCGCGATGTATCGAGGCTGATTGCGGATCTGGGAGGCAATGTGATTGCGGTGCATCATGAGCGTGCGGATCAGGGCTCGGATGTGAATGGCTGTTATTTGCAGCTGATGCTGGAGACGCGCAATGCAGAGCATATTGAGGAGATCCGAAATGCACTTAGGCAGGAAGGCTTTAAAATTTTATCATAAACAGGAGGAATCAACGATGAAAAAGATTGCAACAGATAAGGCGCCGGCGGCGATAGGACCGTATTCTCAGGCGATGCAGGTAGGAAATATGGTATATACTTCAGGACAGATTCCGCTGGATCCGGCAACGGGTGAGATTGTAGGCGCATCCATCACAGAGCAGGCAGAGCGGGTGATGCAGAATCTGGCGGCAGTTCTGGATGCGGCTGGCGCGAGCTTTGAAAGCGCAGTTAAGACGACATGCTTTTTAGCAGATATGGCAGATTTTGCAGCCTTTAATGAGGTGTATGGACGTTACTTTACTTCTAATCCTGCACGTAGCTGTGTGGCGGTGAAGACGCTGCCGAAGAATGTGCTGGTTGAGGTGGAAGTGATTGCGGTAACGGCCGAGTAATTGCGCATGCGAATTACAGTTGTTGGCCCCGGAAGATGGGGGTCCTTTATTGCATGGTATTTAGATCGGGCTGGTCATGAGGTGAGTTTATATGGCCGGCCTGGTTCTGCGTCTATGAAGCAGCTGAGACAGGCGCGGCGCAACGAATGTCTGGTGCTGCCGCTCTCGCTGCAGCTGAGTGAGTCGCTGGAGACAGTAGCGGAGGCTGAGATCGTAGTGATCGCTATGCCCTCGCAGGCGCTGCGCGGATTTTTGGAGAGTCTTTCGGAGTGGAATCTGAAAGATAAAATTTTTGTATTATGTATGAAGGGTCTGGAAATTGGCAGCGGTAAGCGGCTGTCGGTGGTGGCGTCGGAAATGCTGCACGCTTCGAATCGTGTTGCCGTGTGGATTGGTCCCGGTCACGTACAGGAATTTTATGCCGGCATTCCGAACTGCATGGTGATTGACAGCGAAGATCAGACAGTGAAGAAGCTGTTGGTGGAGGCCTTTTCTTCCGATTTGATCCGTTTTTATTATGGCAGTGACCTAATCGGAAATGAGATCGGAGCAGCGTCTAAGAATGTAATTGGAATTGCGGCCGGTATGCTGGATGGCTTTGGACTGGCGACGCTTAAAGGACCGCTAATGTCACGGGGGACGAGAGAGATTGCGCGCCTGATTAAAGCGATGGGAGGCAGTGAGCTTTCGGCGTATGGTCTTTGCCATCTGGGAGATTATGAGGCTACGGTGTTTTCTCCCTTTAGTCATAATCGTCAGTTTGGAGAGTCTTTTGTGAAAAAGGAAGCCTTTGAAAAGCTGGCGGAGGGATATTACACTGTGCAGGCACTTATGGAACTGGCAGATGCCTATCAGGTGGAGCTGCCGATCTGCCGCTGTGTATATGAAATTTTGTATCATCAGGCAGATCCGAGACAGGAGCTGAACGCACTCTTTACGCGGAGCCTAAAAAACGAATTTTAATATAAGAGATAGAAGAAAATCGCTAAGGTTATGAGAAATAAGACCTTGGCGATTTTTTATTAGCCATTTTGTGATGCCGCTTACGTCTATTTTATAGAATTCAGTGCATAATAATAGCAAAACTTGAGAAAAGAGGATAAGAAGCTATGACAAAGATCAAAGCGATTCAGTATGGATGCGGCAAGATGAGCAAGTATACCCTGCGTTATATGTATGAACATGGAATTCAGATTGTGGGAGCGATTGATATCAATCCGGAGATTGTGGGGATGGATATCGGTGATTTTGCAGGGCTTGGCATCAAAACGGGCATACAGATCAGCAGCAATGCCGAGGAGGTTTTGGATCATACGGATGCGGATATCGCGGTAGTTACGCTGTTTAGTCTGGTAAGCGATTGCTATGAGCAGTATGTGCAATGTCTGAGCCGGGGAATCAATGTCATCTCAACCTGCGAGGAGGCGACCTATTGCTGGACAACGGATCCTGTGCGCGCCAATGCGCTGGATGTGATTGCAAAAGAAAATGGCTGTACTTTTGTTGGAAGCGGAATGGAAGATACCTTCTGGATCAACATGGTTGGTATGGTCGCAGGAAGCTGTAATCGTATTGCCAAAATTGAAGGAGAGGTCAGCTATAACGTGGAGGAGTATGGACTTGCTTTAGCCAAAGCACACGGAGTAGGACTGAGCGCCGAGGAGTTTGAAAATCAGATCGCGCACCCTGAAACCATAGAGCCGTGTTATGTTTGGAATTCAAATGAAAGCCTGGCTGCAAAGCTTGGCCTTACAATTAAGAGTCAGACGCAGGAGTGCGTTCCCTATTTTAAAGAGGAGGATGTTTATTCCTCGACCATGCAGCGTACGATTCCCAAAGGAGAATGCATTGGGATGGCAGCAGTTGTAAGAACTGAAACCTTTCAGGGGCCTGTTATTGAAACCAAGTGTATAGGCAAGGTATACGGACCGGATGATGGAGATATGTGTGATTGGAAAATTATCGGAGAACCGGATACCGAGTTTCATGTTGTGAAACCAGCCACGGTTGAGCATACCTGCGCAACCATTGTCAACCGGATACCAAGCGTTTTAAATGCGCCGGCCGGCTTGGTTACGGTAGATGAGTTAGAGGAAGTTTCATATCTGGCTTATCCGGCAGAATTTTACTGCTGATAAAAATGTGTTTAAATAAAAGAAAAGCTGTGGTAACGTAACATCACCACAGCTTTTATCATTCTTGTCATCATTGTCTGCGCGCTTTTACAGTAAAGGAAGAAGCCGATACCTTAAAAACGGTAACACTCTGCGCCATAGCAGGAGAAAAAGAAAAGTCCTTTCCCGTTTGATGGCGCATCAGCACAGCCAGCGCATGCTGTTTCTCCGCAGGGTCTTCCAGAAATGCAGCCTGACCGTTTCCAATAACGCTTTCATACAAACAGCCATAGCCGCACGGAGTATCCGCCGAAAGCTGAGCCAGCTCCTGATCCATCTCAAAAGCAACAGAGGGGCAAGCCTGCAGAGCTTTTACGCGCCGGCCCTCCGCCGCACAATGAAAATACAGCGTCAAATTACCATCCTCCGGCCATTCATAGCCGAAATTCATCGGCACAATATAGAGGCCCTCCGCATCCTGCATAGCCAGCCGGCAGATATGCGCCCGGTCCAAAATAGCCAAGATTTCCTGACGATTCGTAATCGCTCGATCCTTACGTCTCATGATTCAAACCCCCTTATCAAATCCTCCAGCGTATCGCGGCGCCGGATCAATTTAGTCTCGCCTGCCTGCGTAATCAGCACCTCAGCCGGACGAAGCCGGTTATTATAATTAGAAGCCATACTGTATCCGTATGCGCCTGCATCATGGATACACACCAGATCATTTTCCCGCATGGCGGGAAGAAGACGATCTTTAGCTAAAATATCGCCTGATTCACAGATATTGCCCACGACTGTGTAGGGGGCACGCTCCATCGAGGGAGCATCTGAGAGAATCTCGATTTCATGATAGGCGTCGTACAGCATGGGGCGGGCCAATACATTGAAACCGATGTCGGTGCCGCAGTAAAGATGGCCATAATTTTCTTTGACGGCATGAACAGTGCCCAGCAGCACGCCGCATTCGGCAGCGAGATAGCGGCCGGGCTCGATTTTAAATAGGATTTCGCAGCCGTAAGAACGAGCAAACTCATAAAGCAGTGTATCAAGCTTAGTCCCCAGAGCCTTTAAGTCGAGCCGGGATTGTCCGGGTTCATAGGGCATGCCAAAACCGCCGCCAAGGTCGATGAAGGAGAGGGTGGGAAACTGATGCGCAATCGCCAGCAGCGAACGTACGCCTTCCAGATAGATCTCTTCATCTAAGAAGAAGGAACCAATGTGCTGATTGATACCGACTAGATTTAGATTGTATTTTTTCAGGATTTCGTTCATCTGAGGAAAGAGGGCCGGATAGATGGCAAATTTAGTTTTTTTGCCTCCGGTTACGACTTTGTCGCTGTGTCCGGCGCCAATACCGGAGTTGACGCGTACGCAGACTTTGTGACCGGGAAACAGCTGGCCGAACCGTTCGAGCTGAGAGAGGGAATCAATACTGACGATGATGCCTTGCTCTACAGCATATGTGAGCTCCTCTGAGGAAACATTGTTGCTGATATAGAAGATATCCTCGGGTGCAAAGCCGGCGAGGCGCTCTGCGTAGATTTCACCGGGGGACATTGCGTCGGCACATAGGCCCTCTTCGTGTGCGATTTTTAAAAGACTTAGATTGCTGTTTGCTTTAACGCTGTAGTTAACCTTAAAATGCGGATATGTAACAAGCTGTGCCATCTCGCGGCAGCGCGTGCGAAACACACGTTCATTATAAACATAAAGAGGACTGCCATATTCTTGGACAAGTGCCTTGGGGCAAAGTCCTTCAAAAAAATGCTGATCTTTCACGTTTTTCTCCATTTCATTTGATGATTAGACAAAGCGCCGCTTATATAAAATAAGCGGCGTCATTGCCAAACAGGGTTTACATAGCAAATTATACAAGCATATCCGTTAAAAGTAAAGTCTTAATTATGGATAAAATTTAAAGGAGACCGTGACAGAAAAAAGGAAGTATAGTATACTTAATAAGAAAGAGACAGGACGACCGCAAGAATCCCGCAGGGATTTGCATGCAGGTCTTTGAGTAGTTTGGACGATCATGTGTATGCAGTCGTTTAATTGCGTACATATCATGTATT
>CANOUM010000053.1 GCA_947570515.1 uncultured Clostridia bacterium | reverse complement strand
TTTATTCGAAATTGAAAGATGGCAGCAGGAAACGGATGAAGCTCTTCGGTATCTGCTGATCAAAAACACACCTTCATTTGGCGGGCTTCACGATATTCGCGGCGCCATCGGCAGAACGGCAATCGGTGGCATACTGGGGATGAAGGAACTTTTAGACGTGGCGGAATCGCTGTATGTCGTGCAAAAAATTAAGGCATACGGAAAACGTGAAAATAATTTAACCGGCAGCTTTGAAAATCTGGATCCTATGTTTGAGGGCTTGCAGCCGGTGCGTGAGGTGGAAAGCGAGATACGCCGATGTATTGTAAGTGAAGAGGAGATGAGCGATAATGCCAGCACAAAGCTGCATAATCTTCGCCGCGAAATCCATGTACAGCAAGAGAGAGTACGCAGTCAGCTGCAAAGTATGATTCATTCCAGTACGTATAAGGCTATGCTGCAGGATCAGGTAGTTACAATGAGAGGAGGCCGATTCTGCCTTCCGGTTAAATCAGAATATAAAAGCAGTGTGAGCGGCATGGTCCATGATCAGTCGGCCAGTGGTTCTACCTTGTTTATTGAGCCGCTTTCGGTGGTACAGACTAATAATAAAATTACAGAACTGATGGTTCAGGAACAAGAAGAAGTGCAACGTATTTTACGTGAGCTTAGTCAGTTAGTACATCAGCATCATGAGGAGCTGATGGCAAACTTTGAGCTGCTGACAGAACTTGACTTCATCTTTGCCAGAGGACGGTTAGCGCTGGAATTAAATGCAGTGAAACCGATGATGAATGAGCAAGGAATTATCGAGCTAAAGCAGGCAAGGCATCCGCTGCTAAACCCCAAAAAAGTAGTGCCGATTACGCTTCGTTTAGGCGGAGATTTTACTTCTTTGGTCATTACAGGCCCTAATACCGGCGGAAAAACAGTTACATTAAAAACGCTGGGGCTTTTATCTCTGATGGGGCAGGCAGGGCTGCATATTCCAACGGCAGACCGTCCGAGACTGTCCGTGTTGGATCATGTTTTTGCCGATATTGGAGATGAACAAAGCATTGAACAAAGCTTAAGCACTTTTTCATCCCATATGGTTAACATTGTAGAGATTTTGGAGCAGGTTACGCCATGGTCTTTGGTACTCTTCGACGAGCTGGGAGCGGGTACGGATCCTACTGAAGGAGCTGCGTTAGCACAAGCAATTTTAGAGAATTTGCGGCAGCGCCGCATATTGACGGCAGCTACTACACATTATAGCGAATTAAAAGTGTATGCATTATCTACGGAAAGGGTCGAAAATGCAAGCTGTGAGTTTGATGTGGATACGCTGCGACCAACCTATCGGCTTTTGATTGGCGTACCCGGAAAGAGTAATGCGTTTGCTATTTCCAGTCGTTTGGGGCTTACGGATGAAATTATTCAAGAAGCGAAGGAGCTACTTGAAAGCAATGATGTTAAGTTTGAGGATCTGATGAGTGATATGGAGCTTAGAAGGCGTCAGATCGAGGAGGAACAAGGAAGAATTCAGACGCTGCGGCAGGAGCTGGCGGTGCTGCAGGAGGAAGCAAGGACTGCTAAAGAAAAATTGGAGCGCCAAAAAGAACGGATCCTGGAGCAGGCTCAGCAAGAGGCGCATGAAACGTTGAGGCAGGCAAAAGAGGAGGCAGATCAAACGATTGCGAGAATGCATAAACTCATTCAGCAGGGAGAGAGCGTGGATATGCGATCCTTGGAGAAAGAGCGTGTGCATCTGAGAAGTAAAGTGAATGAAGCCGAAGAAAAGCTCTATACGTCTGTTTCAGGGCCGAAAAAGGCGCTGGATATTAAGCAGCTGATACCGGGTGTCAAAATTAAACTTGCCGGATTTGATCAAGAGTACAGCGTGTTGACGAGGCCGGATAATCGCGGCAATATAACGGTGCAGGCGGGCATTATGAAGATGCAGATTAAACCAGAGGAAATCGAGCGTATCTTATTGGATCCGGAGGATAAGCCCAGAAAGGAAAAATCTAAGGCCTCTGCTATTTCAGCAGGATCTTTTGGCAAGGCGCAGACGATTCATTTAGAGGTAGATCTGAGAGGAATGCTGACAGATGAAGGCATCAGTATCTTGGATAAATATCTGGACGATGCTTATTTGGCCGGAATGCCGCAAATTAGGGTGATTCACGGAAAGGGAACGGGGGCAATGCGTAAGGCGGTGCATCAATATCTGCGCAAGGCGGCGCATGTGGCCTCATATAGACTGGGGACGCTTGGGGAAGGCGATACGGGCGTAACCGTAGTTGAGATCAAAAAACGCAAATGAAAAGGAGGCGGAAACGATGAACGGAAAGCAGCGCATTTTGATTGCAGATGACGAGAGCAATATTGCGGAGCTTATCTCTCTTTATTTAACGAAAGAGGGCTATGAAACGCAGAAAGCCGGCGATGGGAAAGAGGCCTTTCGAATGGTGCAGTCGTTTAATCCGGACTTGATCATTTTAGATATTATGATGCCGGAAATGGATGGGTATGAGTTCTGCCGGGAGGTACGAAAAAACAGTACGGTTCCCATTATTATGCTGACAGCGAAAGGGGAGACCTTTGACAAAGTGCTGGGGCTTGAACTGGGAGCAGATGATTACATGGTTAAGCCTTTTGATACCAAAGAGCTGGTTGCACGTGTGAAGGCAGTACTTCGGCGATTGGAAAATAAAGAAAATAATGCTAAGAAGCTTTCTTTTGAAAATCTGACCATCAATCTTTCTAACTATTCTGTCAGTTATTACGGAGAAAATGTGGAGATGCCGCCGAAAGAGCTGGAGCTTCTGTTCTATTTGGCTTCTCATCCGAATCAGGTGTTTACCAGAGAGCAGCTGCTGAATCAGATATGGGGGTATGAGTATTACGGAGATACGAGAACCGTGGATGTCCATATCAAACGAATCAGGGAAAAGCTTGGTTCTGAAGAAAAACATACAAAATGGAGTATTAAAACAGTTTGGGGAGTAGGCTATAAATTTGAAGTCAACGCATAAACAAAAGGAGGGAAGAGAAAGAAAATCTTTCTTTTCTCTCCGTATCAAAATGATGGGGACGTATGTGCTGCTTCTCATTATTATTTTAATTGTTGTGGCCTGTGTGCTGCCCATGGTTTTTAATGAGTATTTTTTGACTGAAAAGAAGAAAGATCTGGAAAAAACAAGGGAGATTATTACACAGGTTTTAACGGAAAAAGATTTTCGGATAGAAACAGAAGCGCAGAACATTCTGGAAACAGCAGCAAAGGCCTCTGATATCAATATTTGGATCTGTACGCCGATTGATGAAAATACGGTGCGCATCCATCCATTTGGCAGTACGACTAACAAAGTAGAAAATCTGGACTTTAATTCGCTCACGGCTGCAGAGAAATATTTAGTCAAGCAGGTCGTAGAAGGGAACAATATTGGATTTACCTTAAATACATTTCCTACAGCCTTTTATGGGCAGACGATTTCGCTTGGATACCAGCAGAAGTATTTGGAAAATGTGCCGTTTCCGGTTGGAAGCGAAACCGGGATGATGTCCCTCAGCAAAGAAGGCGCCGTTTTTTTGCATGTGGCGCTGGACGATATTTCCATGACCACAGCCGGTATCTTTAGAATGGTGCTGATTACCCTGTTTTTGGTATCTTTAACAGCAACCATCATTACCTTTTTGATGAGCAATAATATTCTGGGCCCGGTCAATCAGATGAAAAAGGCAGCGGAAGCGATCACCAAAGGCGATTTTTCTCAGGAGATCCATATTACTTCACACGATGAGGTGGGAGAGCTGGCTCGTTCTTTTAATGAGATGGCTAAAGAGCTTCAGGCAGTGGATACGCTGCAAAGTGACTTTATTGCCAATATTTCCCACGATTTTCGTTCTCCGCTTACATCGATTAAGGGATACGTAGAAGCTATGCTCGATGGTACGATTCCGGAGGATCAGTTTACCAAATACTTGTCTATTGTCCTCCAAGAAGCCAATCGTCTGACCAAGATGACAAACAATGTTCTTGACCTGACCAAAATGGAGAATGGGCAAATTGAACTGCATCTGGTTAATTTTGATATCAATGAAATGATTGTCAAGCTGGCACTAAGTTTAGAGCAGAGAATTGAAGAGAAGAACATTCAAATGCAGTTTCAGTTCCTTCAAGAAAAGCTTTTTGTCAATGCAGATCTTGATTTGATTCAGCGTGTCGTTTATAATCTTTTAGATAATGCACTCAAATTTACCGAAGAGGGAGATTCGATCACTGTGGAGACCAGTATAGTCGCCAGAAAAGCATATATTGTGATCTCAGATACCGGAAGCGGAATTGCTGAAGAAGCACTTTCACATGTTTTTGAACGCTTTCATAAGGGTGATAAATCCAGAGGCAAAAACAAGCTGGGAGCCGGTCTTGGTCTGGCCATTGTGAAACAAATTATTTTGAATCATCATGAAGATATCACAGTGCGCAGCAAGGAAGGCGAGGGCACACGCTTTGCCTTTACGCTCCCTTTGGCGTATCGTTATAATCTTGTTGAAAAAAAGTAAATCGTATAATTTAAGTAAAAGGGGAAAAGACATGGAAGATCAGAATAGGAATCAGATGCCTCAACAGGAAGGACAGAGGCAGGAAGCGGGCGGGCAGCAGCCTGTGCCACCGCAGCAGCAGGTACCGCCATATCCTTATCAGCAGCAGCCGGGAGCTTCTTATTCTTATCAGCAGATGCAGTATCAGCAAAGGCAGCCCTATACACCCTATATGGGAAATCAACCCATGATGCCGCCCAGAAAACCGAAAAAGCATAACGGATGGAAGGTGGCTATTGCGCTGGTCTGTTCATTTGCTTTTTTGATTTCTGTGATTGCCGGTGTAAAGGTCAGTGCTCTTTTGCTGCAAAATCCGGAAGGCAGCGGTCATTTTGTACTCCCGCAGGCAAGTACGACGGAAGAAAATATGGGCTACTTACAATCTGTGCAGAATTCGTCTTATGAATCTGTATCTGATATTGCCGAAGATGTAGGGAAATCGGTGGTTACTATTATCATCAGTATTTCTTACGGCAGCAGTTTTGAGAGCTATAAAACGGAATCTCTTGGATCAGGCGTGATCATAGGAGAAGAGGACGACAGGATTTATATTGCGACCAACTATCATGTGATCGCAGAAGCCTCTGATGTAAGTATTATTGCAGGCTCTGATGATTCGACCACGATTCAGGCTTATTATCAGGGAGCAGATGCAGATACGGATCTGGCTGTGATTTATATTAAAAAGTCGGATGTACCGGAAAGTATTTATGATCAGATTAAAATTGCCACCTTGGGTGACAGCAGCACAATGCGCCTGGGCGATTTGGCCATTGCTATTGGAAGTCCGGTAGACAAACGATTTGGCAACTCCGTCACGGCAGGATCTATCAGCGGACTTGAGCGCAGCGTGACCTTTGTTGATGAAGAGACCAATATCAGTCAGACTATGACTCTGATGCAGACCGATGCCGCCATCAATCCCGGAAATTCAGGGGGAGCTCTGGTCAATGGACGAGGCGAGGTGATCGGAATTAACAATGCCAAAATCAGTTCTACCGATGTAGAAGGAATGGGCTTTGCGATTCAGTCTAATATTGCGAAGCCGATTTTGGAGCAGTTAATCAATTTTGGCAAGGTGAGCCGTCCTTATATTGGAATCACCGGAACCAATGTAACGGGCTATCAAAATTTTGCCTCTCAATATCAGATTGTATCCGGCGTGATCGTTATTTCTGTTGCAGAGGGAGGTCCTGCCGCGATAGCAGGCCTGCAGGTCTATGATGTGATTCTGACCTTTAATGACAAAACCATTGAAACCTTTGATGATCTGACGGCCGCGATACAGGAGACAGAGATCGGCGATACTGCCACGATTGAAGTGCTGCGAGGCTATCAGGAGGATCAGCCACAGACAGTAAGCTTTACAGTAAGAATTGCCGAAAAGGATTCTACCGGAAGAAAGTGAGAGAAAACATAGATGGAATGGATTGAGCAGCTTAAAGAAGGACAGCATGTGATTGAGCATTATCTGTGTAAGGATAAGCAGATGATGATGGCGCGTAATGGAAAAAATTACTACAAATTGATTTTGGAGGATAAGACCGGCTCGATCAATGCCATGATCTGGGAGATCGGTCCGCAGATTCAGCCATTTGACCGGGGCGATATCATAAAGGTGGATGCTGTGGTAGGCAACTATCAGGGAGTGCCGCAGCTTAGTGTCACGCGCGTTCGCCGGAGTGAAGAAGGCGAGTATCAGGTCGCTAGCTATTTTCGGACGGCCAGAATACCGGTTGAGGAGCTATATGAACGTGCGCTACAGTATATTGGACAAATTCAGGATATCGGCTTAAAAAAGCTGGTACAGAGCTTTTATATGGACGATCCAGCGCTCATCGAACAGCTTAAAAAGCATCCTGCCGCTAAGAGCGTGCATCATAATTACATCGGAGGCCTTTTGGAGCATACGGTGTCTGTCACCTCTATTGCCTCTTATTTAGGCAGTTTATATCAGGGTACGAATACCGATCTTTTGCTCGCAGGGGCGATGCTTCATGATATCGGTAAGCTGCGTGAGATTGAGCCCCTTCCACTGAATGAATACAGTGATGAGGGTCAGTTCTTAGGGCATATTGCATTAGGCTACATGATGGTGCACGAGAAAGGAAGCATGATCGCAGAACTGGATCCGGCACTGCTGATGCAGCTGGAGCATATGATTTTATCACATCATGGTGAGCTTGAATTTGGATCCCCCAAGGTGCCCTCCAGCATCGATGCGATGATTCTTCATATGGCAGATCTAACAGATTCCAAGCTAAAACAAGTAGAAGACGCAGTAGAAATGGATCATGGTGAGGGGAGCTGGACCGCCTATCACCGCATTTTAGGCCGCACCTTTTATAAGCCGAATGAGGCAGGCCTATGAAATCACGCATAACAGCCCCGGTTGAAAAAAATCAGGACATAGAGCTCCTCATTGAGGATTTGGGGAGCCGGGGAGAAGGCATCGGACGCTTTGAAGGGTTTACCGTATTTGCAGAAGGAGCGCTGCCGGGAGAAACTATTCAAGCGCATATTGTACAGGTACGTCAGCATTTTGCATTTGCTAAAATAAAGTCCATTATCAAAGCATCACCAGAGCGCATAGAACCCTCTTGCCCGCTGGCGGGAAAATGCGGAGGCTGTCAATTGAACCATTTGTCTTATCAAGGACAGCTGCGGTATAAGAGAGAGAAGGTTAGGCAAGTCCTGAAGCGGATTGGGCATTTTTCTGCAGAAGAGATGGAAGGGGTACTGGCTGAGGAGACCCTTGGCATGCCGCAAGGCTGCTGGCAGCATTATCGTAACAAAGCACAGTTTCCGGTACAGAAAATTACGCAGGAGAAGGGCAGGACAATTCATGCCGGGTTCTTTGCGCCGCGCAGCCATCGCCTGCTGCCGGTATACCATTGTGAATTGCAGTCCGAAAAGGCGAATGAGCTGATTGCAGAGATTACGGAATTTATGAGAGAGCATGGGATTTCTGTTTACGATGAGGCCGTGCATGAGGGGCAGGTTCGGCATGTACTGATCCGATCGGGATATGCGACGGGGCAGATCAGCGTATGTTTGGTCATAAACGGAACGCGGCTGCAGAAGGAGGCAGAATGGGTGATACTGATGCAGCGCCTGAAGGTGACCAGCTTTTGTGTGAATTTTAATCAGAATAAAAGCAATGTAATTTTAGGAGAGAAGACAGAGGCTTTATGCGGGACGCCCTATATAGAAGACCGGTTGGGAGATCTAAGGTTTCAGATTTCTCCGGCAGCTTTCTATCAGGTGAATCCGGTGCAGACAGCTTGCTTATATGAAACGGCGCTGTCATTGGCGGATTTGTCGGGTAATGAGACGGTATGGGATGCTTATTGCGGAATCGGGACGATTTCTCTGTTTTTAGCACAAAGAGTAAAGAAGGTGTACGGCGTAGAGATTGTGCCGGAGGCCATTCAGAATGCTAAACTCAATGCGCGTCTTAATCACTTGGAAAATGCAGAGTTCTATGTGGGAAAGGCAGAAGAGGTCATTCCTGCTTTATATAAAGAAAAGGGGATTCGGGCTGATGTGATGGTAGTGGATCCGCCTCGGGCAGGATGTGATGAAGCATTGCTGCGTACAATAGGGGAGATGGCGCCGCAGAAGCTGATTTATGTTTCCTGTGATCCGGCTACGTTAGCGAGGGATTTAGATATTCTGTGTCATCAGGGGGAATATCATTTGGAGGCGGTGCAGCCAGTGGATATGTTTCCGCAGACGGCGCATGTGGAATGTGTGGTATTGATATCGAAAGTACAGAAGTATTAATAGAGTTTAGAAATGGAGGTGTACCACAGTGGCTGATATGAAACAGATACATGATTTTGCTGTGAAATGGTGTGATAAATTCAAAAATAAAAATATCAATTACATAGAGTTAGTCGACCACTATATGGCTGATGATTGTGCTGCGCTTGGCTTTAAAATGGACTGTGGTAAGGCCTTCTCAAAAAAATATGGCAATGTAGTAAACAACCACGAGGCTTTGGGGAGGATAATCGATGATGTGACAGATATTCCTCTGCTCGGCGCTGCTATTTATTCACAATGGCGTTATTTCAATCATTGGGCATATACAGGTGCTGAAATTTTGAAACCACAGAACAGAGCATGGTTTATTCTGGCATTAAGCAGACTGGCTGTACTTTCTAATGAAAAACGAGGCAAAAAATTGATGCAAAATTACATTTCAAAAGAGCGAATTGAAAAAGGCTGGTCACATGATAAAAAATACTGCATTACCGATGAAACGGGAATGCGGTATCTTTTGCGTATTTCTGACCTTGAAGAGTACGATCTCAAACAGTCTGAATTTAATCAGATGAAGCTGGTTGCTTCTTTAGGAATTCCGATGTGCCAGCCAATCGAATTTGGGACTTGCGAGGAGGGGGTCTATTCGATTCAAAGCTGGATTGAGGGGGAAGATGCCGAACAAGTTATGCCGACATATTCTGACACAGAACAATATGCTTATGGTCTTGAAGCGGGGCATATCTTGCGTAAAATTCATAGCATACCCGCTCCCGCAACACAGGAGGACTGGGAAACTCGTTTTAACCGAAAGATGGATCGTAAGATCAAACAGTATAGCGAATCTCCCATTCAATATGAAAACGGACAAGCGCTTATTGACTATATTCAGGAGAATCGACATTTGCTGAAAGG
>CANOUM010000052.1 GCA_947570515.1 uncultured Clostridia bacterium | reverse complement strand
AGATGATACAGTGGTATATGCTGTTTGGAAAATTAATCAATATCCGGTTTCTATTGTGAAAAATGGCCGCGGTGTGATTAGCGGTACTGGTAGCTATGAGTATGGTGCTGATGCAAAGCTCACTTGGCAGCCAGAAGAAGGTTGGTATGTCAACTACATTATGGTCGATGGTGTAGTTCGCGATGACCTGCTGACTGAAAATGAATTTATTTTTGAAGCGGTAGAAGCCGCCCATACGGTCTATGTTGAGTTTGGGCAGGATCAAAATGTGGTAGAGTCAGAGTATTATCCTGTCATTACGAAGAAAACGGGCGGGGATGCAAGCTGCATGGTTAGCAATTCTGTCTCCGCTAAGCCGGGGGAGGATGTTACTGTTACATGGTCTGCCGGTGAGGATTATAAAGTAACAAAGGTTCTGGTCGATGGCATGTTGTTCGACAATGTTAAGAGCGGAAGCTATACATTTAACGGTATCAGCCGCGCGCATGAGGTAGAGGTTGTCTTTGAAAAGAAGAATTCGAGTACCGTGAATGTAGTTGGTGGATATTCTACCATCAATACTTCTAAAATCGGCAGCGGTACTGTGACAGAAAGTGCCAGCGTAGAAAACAGCGGCAGCTACACTGTTCAGTGGCAGCCAGAGCCAGGAAATCACGTGACAAAGATCGTGATTGACGGTGTTGAAATTACTGATGAGACTGTTCTTAAGAAGGGAGAGCATACATTTTTCCCTGTTGGAGAAGATCATACATTAGAAGTATTCTTTGAGTCGGATACAGTAGATCCTGATCATCCGAATCCACCGGATCCGAGTGCAAATCAGTATACGATTGAAACGCAGATTACAGGAGGTCCCGGTACCATTACGCCCACTACGAGAGTAGAGGTGTCATCTAGCAATCCCGAAGTAAGTGAAGAGATTGAGTGGAAGACGCCGGATCAGCGCTATAAGGTAAAGGATGTCTATGTGGACGGCGTTTCTGTTAAGGAAAGCACGGGAGAACAGGAAAAGGTAGTCTTTGATCAGATTGATAGTGACCATACGGTTTTAGTTGTTTTAGAGCCTAATTTATTCCAGATTCAAACTGTGATAGAAGGAGAGGGAAGCATTACGCAAGGAGCAACCCTTTTCTGGGGCGAAGATTATACTGTTAATTATGAAGCGGCCGACGGTTGGGAGCTCAAACAGATTTATATAGATGAGGTAGCACAGATTGTCTACCCTGAGCCGGAAGAGCCGGAGGAGCCGGTCGAGCAAAGCCCTGAGGCAAGAAATATGCCGCAGACGATTAGTCTGGCATTTCATTTGAATCGCTTAGGTCGAGGAACTGCATTGTTTGCTGAAGGAGACTTGCCCGGAGATGACATAGGTCCGGTAGAGTTTGCAAAGATTGCACAGGATCATAAAGTGCATGTTGTTTTCAGTAAAATTGACGCAGAGCCGGAAGATCCCGATGTAGTTAAGCATAATGTGACGACTTCGCTTAGCGGTGGTGTCGGAAGCGTAACGCCAGGTGTCATTCTGACGGATGGAAGCCAGTATACCGTTGAGTGGAATGCCGCAGAAGGATATGAGGTTGAGACGGTAACTGTTAAGGTGAATGGTATTGCCAGAGAGGGTATGGTAACAGGCAATCAGGTTGTGATTGATGATCTGAGCGACGATATAGAGATTGATGTCGTACTTCGGCCTGCGCATAAGACGGAGGTTCCGGGAGCAACACCGCCGGAGGCGGAGAATACACCCACCTATGATATTCGAACCAGTATTGAAAAGGGTGCCGGAACGATCTCTTCATCGATGAGCGGTGTGGCGCAGGGAAGCGATCAGACGGTTTATTGGACTTTTGGCAATGATTCTGCGATTCGTACCATTTACGTCGATGGTGTTGTCCGCGATGATTTATTATCTGCAGGCGAATACACATTTTCTAATATCACAGAGAATCATGTAATTGAAATTTTCATTAAAGAAGATCCGAATGGAACCGGCGGTGTGGTCGATAAAGAATCGTATCGCGTCATTACGTCTATGAATGGTCAAGGAGAGATCTCTGACAGTACAACCGTTCAGAAAGGGGATTCTGCTACAGTAACATGGGCGCCAGCAGAAGGTTGGCAGGTTACAAAAGTGATGATTGACGGAGCAGAAAAGAGTGATTTCATTCATGAAAACAGTCTTACTTTTAACGGTATAGGTGCAGATCATACCATTCACATTGTGTGTGAGAAGATCCAAGCGCCAGGAGAAGATCCTGTAGATCCCGCCGAGCAGTTTGCCATTACAACGGCTTTACAGGGAGAAGGAACGATCTCGTCCTCCTGTACAGTTGAAAAAGGACAAGACAAAACGATCCGCTGGAGTGCGAAGGATGGAAACAGTGTGGTTGCTGTTATTGTTGATGGCGTTTTGCGTAGTGATTTATTAGAAGCAAATCAAATTACATTTAACGCTGTTGATCAAGATCATACGGTTGAAGTGCTTTTTAAGGCTAATACGGAAATCCCTGAGAAACCTGAACAGACAAAGCAGGTACAGATTAAAACCTCTTCCAAGGGACAGGGAACGATCAGTGCTACTAAAACGATGGCGGCCGGAAGCGATTATACAGTTTCGTGGGAAGCAGCAGATGGCTGGAAAGTTGCAGGCCTTTTGGTCGATGGTATGAACGTCGATAGTCTTGTAAACACTAATCAGCTTGTTTTCAGCGGAGTAGATAAGGATCATACGATTCAGGTCATTTTTGTACCGGCTGATGGAAGTGCACCCGGACCGGCGCATACGATCGAGACAGATATCACAGGTGGTGAGGGTACGATTACAGCTACTGGTGAGGCACCGGAAGATGGAAGTTATACAGTTACCTGGGAGCCCAAAGAAGGATATGAAGTCGAGATGGTTATTATTGACGGTGTGGAACGTCCTGATTTAATTGGTGCAGGAAAGTGGACCTTTGAATCTGTAGCTGGATCGCATAGTATTCAAGTGAAAATGCGGCCGATTCAGGATACATCTGAGGAGGAAACAGGAGGTACAGGCGTAGGAACAGGCGATGAATTTCCTTTTGAGATTCTGATGCTTTTGAGTGCCTCCGCAATGGTTATGATGCTGCTTCTTATCCTTAAAGGAAAGAAAAAGTCTTCTGATCAGAAGTAAATAACAAAATAAAAAAAGATGGGCAAGCGATGGGTCGCTTGCCCATCTTCATAGAATGAGGAGATAGGGATGGAAAATGATAAAGTATTTGCAATGAAAATTTCAAAGGTGTATCCCTTATTGGTACAGAAAGCAGAAAGAAAAGGGAGAACAAAGCAGGAGGTTGATGAGATTATTTGCTGGCTTACCGGTTACGATGAGAATAGCTTGAATAAGCAATTAGAACAGGATATAGAATATGGAGAATTTTTTCGCGGTGCGCCGCAGATCAATCCGAATTGTGTAAAAATAAAAGGAGCAGTGTGCGGCGTACGGGTTGAAGAGATTGCGGATCCTCTTATGCAGCAAATCCGGTATTTAGATAAGTTAATTGATGAACTTGCAAAAGGAAAGACGATGGAGAAGATTTTGAGAAAGTAGAGTAGGATTCTCTTTTGTTTAATTGACAAATTCAGTGCCTTTCAGTACAATTATAGATATAAATAGAGGTTTATGGGAGAATGAAAATGGCAATCTTTAAATGTAAAATGTGTGGCGGTACATTAGAAATCAGTGAAAACCAAACGACCGCTACTTGCGAATACTGCGGTACTAACCAGACGCTTCCGAAACTTGACGATGACCGAAGAGCGAATCTCTATGATAGGGCGAATCATTTTCGGCGGAACGATGAATTCGATAAGGCGAGCGGTATCTATGAGCAGATTTTGAATGAAGACGGTACCGATGCGGAGGCCTATTGGTCACTCGTCCTATGCCGCTATGGAATCGAATATGTGGAAGATCCAGCGACGCATAAGCGTGTACCAACGGTCAATCGGACGCAGTTTGCATCTATTTTTGATGATGATAACTATAAGTTAGCCCTGCAATATGCTGACGGATATCAGAAAATTATCTACGAAGAAGAAGCAAACGCAATCAATGAGATTCAAAAGGGTATTCTTGCTATTTCGCAGAAGGAAGAGCCTTTTGATGTTTTCATCTGCTATAAAGAAACGGATACCCATGGTCGCCGCACGCAGGATAGCGTGCTGGCAAATGATCTTTATCATGAGTTAACAGACGAGGGTTTTAAAGTTTTTTTCTCAAGAATTACACTCGAAGATAAACTTGGCATAGCGTATGAGCCATATATATTTGCAGCGCTTAACTCTGCCAAGGTCATGGTTGTGCTGGGGACAAAGCCAGAGTATTTTAACGCCGTATGGGTAAAAAATGAGTGGAGCCGCTATCTTTCTCTTGTAAAACAATCAAGCGGTAAAAAAACACTGATTCCTGCTTATAAGGATATGGATCCTTATGATTTGCCGGAGGAATTTTCTCATCTTCAGGCGCAGGATATGTCTAAACTAGGGTTTATGCAGGATCTCATCAGGGGAATTAAGAAACTGACGGAAAGTGATGCGCCCGCTGCAAAAGAGACTGTTGCAGATCATGGCGGGACTGTGAATGTAGCGCCGCTATTGAAGCGAGCATTTATGTTTTTGGAAGATGGAGAATTTGCCCGTGCCGATGAATTCTGTGAGCAAGTACTCAATCAGGATCCTGAAAATGCCCAAGCTTACTTAGGTAAATTGATGGCAGAATTGCATTGCTGCAAACAGGAATCATTGAAAAATTGTGAAGAACCATTTGATGAAAGAAAATATTATCAAAAGGCACTCCGCTTTGGTGATGATGAACTGAAAACAAGTCTTATATCGATAATCGAGCACATTAATGAACGAAATGAAAATGACCGTTTGATTCGTACCTATAATGAGGCTTTCAGGCAAATGAAATCCGCTGCATCAGAAAGCGCATATCAGTCTGCCGCTGCCGCCTTCGAAAGTATCATTGGCTTTCAGGACTCAGATGTCAGAATGGCAGAATGTCTTGAAAAAGCCGAAACGGCGAGGAAAGCTGCTGTCTATACTTCTGCAAGGGAAAAGCAGAAAATAAACTCCGAAGAATCACTTAAAAGTGCAATTGATATATACTCTTCCATCTCGGGTTGGAGGGATGTAGACGAACAGATTGCATCTTGCCGGGAGCGCATCGAAAAGATTAAAGCAGAAGAGGAACGCAGACGTATAGAGCGTGAACGCAGGGCGGAAGAAGAGCGTATTGCCAGAGAAAGACGGGTAAGGCGGAATAAAAAAATTGTGGCCATTGCAATTCCCGTTGTAGCAGCGTGTATCGTATTTCTCATTATTTTGAAGTCCGTGATTATACCAGGTAAACAATATAATCAAGCGCTCGAATGGATGAGTGCCGGCCAGTACACAGAGGCAATCAATGTGTTTATTGAGCTTGGCGATTATAAAGATTCTGCTGATAAACTTGCAGAGGCAAGGAAACAAAGACTACAGACCTGGGAACCAATTGCGCAAAGGGATGCGATCTCAGCAGGAGATTTGCATACCGTTGCATTAAAATCAGACGGGACGGTTGTTGGCGCAGGATCGAACTATGACAGGCAGTGCGATGTGGAAGACTGGACGGACATTGTGGCTGTTTCCGCAGGAGGGCTTCATACAGTTGGACTGAAATCAGATGGGACGGTTGTTGCTACGGGAGATAATGATGACGGCCAGTGTAATGTGGAAGAGTGGACCGAGATTGCGGCCATATCCGCGGGACGCTACCATACAGCCGGTTTAAAAGCGGATGGCACAGTCGTTGCAGCCGGATTTAGCTATGATGGACAGTGTAATGTCAAAGATTGGACAGATATCATTGCTGTCTCTGTAGGGCGCTATCATACGGTTGGACTGAAATCGGATGGAACGGTCGTTGCTACCGGAGATAACGGGTATGGTCAGTGCGATGTGAAAGAGTGGAGAGACATTGTAGCCGTTTCTGCAGGAGGCTATCATACCATTGGGCTGAAATCAGATGGGACGGTTGTTGCTGTGGGATCTAATTATAAAGACCAGTGCAATGTAAACGAATGGATGAATATCGTGGCTGTCTGTACAGAACAATTTCGCACGGTTGGACTAAAATTGGATGGAACAGTCGTTGCTACGGGAGATCATGATGGCGGCCAGTACAATGTAGATGACTGGAGAGATATTGTGGCCGTCTCTGCAGGACGTTATCACACGGTTGGACTAAAATCGGATGGAACAGCTGTTGCTACAGGAAATAACGATTATAATCGGTGTAATGTGGAAGAATGGAATGATATAAAGAGATAGTCAAAGTCTTTTATAAAAACAGGGAGGGCTAAATATGGCGCACATTGCTGAAGTGATTAAATACGAGGGTGATAACAGTACATTTATCTGGAAACATCCGTCAGAAGATTTTAACAGCCTGACACAGCTCATTGTTCATGAGAGTCAGGAAGCCATTTTCTTTATGAACGGGCAGGCACTGGATTTGTTTGGGCCGGGCAGATACACGCTGGAAACCCAGAACATCCCCAAAATCGGAAAAATTTTAAACCGTACGACTGGCGGTGAAACGCCGTTCCACTGCGAAGTGTATTTTATTAACAAGACGGAGCAGATGGCAATTAAATGGGGGACTGACAGCAAAGTTCAGTACATAGAGCCAACTTACGGTTTTCCCATTTCTATTGGTGCATCTGGTGAAATGAGTCTTCGGGCAGAGGATAGCCGTAAGCTTCTGTTAAAGCTTGTAGGGACAGAGAACTTTCTCGGGCGCGAAAAGCTGACGTCTTTTTTCAAGGCATTTCTGATGACAAGGGTGAAATCGTATATTGCCCAAGTGATGAAAGCCAACGCTATCAATATATTTGAGATTGATGAAAGCCTCACGACTTTCTCAGAAAACATTAAAACATTGTTGATTCCGGATTTTGCCGGATACGGAGTGGTACTGGAGCAATTTTTTGTTACGAACATTGTAAAACCTGACGGTGACAGACAGTATGAAAAGTTTAAGGAATTATATTTCCGTCAATATGCAGATATCGCTGAGGCAAAGCTTCGTCAGCAGACAGCAGTGATTGATGCGCAGACTGAAGCGCAAAAAACCGTGATTGACTCACAGGCGCAAGCGACCAAACGTGCACAAGAAGGATATACCTATCAGCAGGAACGAGGCTTTGATGTGGCGCAGGAGGTTGCCCGCAATGAAGCAGTTGGTCAATTTACCAATATGGGAGTTGGATTTGGAACAATGGCAGGGGTTGGCGGTGCGGTCGGTGGTATGGTCGGCGGCATGATGAATGACACTATGAATGCGGCGATGAATCCTGAGCGGCAGACAGTTGTACAGCAGGCAAGTGGTGGATTCTGCGAAAACTGTGGGGCAAAACTGCTTCCCGGCGCAGCTTTTTGTGAAGAATGCGGCACGCCGGTCGCTGATAACAGTATCTGTAAAAACTGCGGATACACATTTGAACGCCCGGGCAAATTCTGTCCCAAGTGCGGTACAAAAAGGGAGGGTTAATGATGAAGAAAAATACTAAGTTGGCCTGCGGGGTTTTAGTCATTCTGCTTGTTCTATTTAATATCATTGCTTTTGTTGTTCCGACAAGTAAAACGGCTACCTTTTGGATCGCCTACGGTTTTACAGTCCTTGCTTTTGCAGTACAAATCGGGGTCTGGAACTTAGGATTTAAAGATGACGATGCATTAAAGAGTAAATTCTTAGGTGTTCCAATTATTCATATTGGCACTATATATTTGATAGTATCATTGGCTGCATTTGCAGTATTCATGGCCTTTCCAACCATTGCTCCGTGGGCAGCAATTATCGTCGGTGCTTTGCTTACCGGCATTTCTGCAATCTGTTTCATTAGTGCTGATGCTGCACGGGATGAAGTTCAGCGTGTGGAGGAAAAGGCTGCGCAAAAGGTTTTTTATATCCGTGAACTGCAGGGTGAGGTCGAGATGGCTGCAGAACAAGAAACGAATGCTGAAATTAAGTCTATGCTTATGAAACTTGCTGAGAAAATCCGGTTTAGTGATCCTATGAGCAGTGAAAAATTGGTTGATTTAGAAAAAACAATCAGTAATAAGGCTGCTGAGCTTAAAATAGCTGAAAATAAAATGACAATCATAACGGAACTGGATTCGCTTATAACAGAGCGAAATAAAAGAGTCAAAATGTTGAAATAACGTGATTTAAAGAAAAAACAAATTATCCTTAAAATTATAAAAGAAAGTTAGAAAATAGCCGCTTGATTTTTTAATCAAGCGGCTATGTACATTAATCGAATAGCTCGTTGCTTTTTCTTTCACTGCAAGCTTTTTTTAAAGCTACTCCCACGGCTTGAAGCATTAAAGAATTGACAGCTCTTGCTTTTTGGGGACAAATAGCAGTGCAGCGCATGCATCCTATACAAATATTTTTATCTGTCTTTTTTGGATCATTTTTATTTATTGCCCCAACAGGGCATTTGGATGCACAAAGGCCGCAGGATATACAGGCAGCAGAAGCTTTTGGTACCATTCCCGCACCTGCTTTTTTGTATGGGCGATTCCCGGGAAGTTTCGGAGCAGTAGAAGAAGTACTATTTAATTTTTTTGTGATGATCTCTGCAAAGTTATTTAATTGTTCTGTATCTGTTTGATCAGGTCGGCCGCTTGCATACTGATGAGCAATGGAATGCTCAGCAATGGCAGATATTCCAGCTATTACTTCAAAACCGCATTTTTCGGCGGTATCTGCTATTTCGAGTAAAGTATCTTCTTGTTCACGGTTTCCGTAAACGGCAACGACGATAGCTTTTGTACCGTTTGCTTGTATCATTTTCAATCGATCAATGGCAATCTGCGGAGCACGGCCGCCGAAAGAAGGCATAGCAATAACAGCAATATCTTTACCACCTAAGTTTTGTCCTGTAAATGTTGCTTCTGACAAATCTATGGTTTCTATTTCTGCGCCAAGCGCAGTGGATAAAATATTTGCGACCTTTGCTGTGCCGCCGGTGGGACTGAATAAAAGTTTGTAAATTTTCATATCTTTCACCTCCTAAGAGTTTTGAATTATACCGGTATTCTAGGATGGTTTTGTGTTGCCGAATATAGCTTATTATCTAGAGAAATTGTATTTTGCTATTTTCTATTGTGATGTGTTTTCTGTGAGGTCGGTTTCACGTACATTTTTTAAAATATTGGTTGTAATATTTTTTAAAGTGTACTTTT
>CANOUM010000051.1 GCA_947570515.1 uncultured Clostridia bacterium | reverse complement strand
ATTCCCAAAAACAATCCGGATCCGGCCGGAAACCCGATCGGTACAGGGCCGTTCCGGTATGTGTCCTATGCGGCAGGCCAGCATTTGAATCTGAAAAAATATGAAGGATATTGGAAGGAAAATGAGCCGTATCTGGATGCCGTGCAGTTTAAATTTATTGCCGATCTCAGCACAGCTTTTACAGAGCTGCAGGCTGGTACGATCGATGTACTCAATTATCTGACGGCAACACAGGTACAGACGTTGCAGCAGATGCAGCCGGATCAGTTTACGATTGTGGAAGGCAGTATGAATCTGGTGCAGGCCATGTTTTTAAACAATGCCTATGGGCCGCTACAGGATGTACGCGTGCGACAAGCGCTTTGTCATGCTGTTAATCGTCAGGAAATCAGCGATTTTCTCTTTGGCGGAAAGAGCCATTTAATTGGGTCTCATATGATTTCGACTTTGCAAAAGTGGTATGAACCGCAGACAGAGAACTTATATGAGTATGATATCGAAAAGGCAAAGGAACTGCTGACGCAGGCAGGCTACCCCAACGGGTTTGAGCTTGAAATCACCGTACCCAGTTCATTTTCACAGCATGTGGACACTGCGCAGATTCTGGTAGAGCAGCTTGCCAAGATCGGCGTTAAAGCCACGATTAAAAAAGTGGAATGGACAACATGGAAAGAAGATACCTATCACAACCGCAATTATCAGGCTACGGTGATTGGTTTTGACGGAACGCTGGCGCCCAGTGATTGGTTAAAAAAATACGGCAGCACGGCTGCCAACAATATCGCGAACTACAGCAATTCGGAGTTTGATGAGACTTTGGCGAAGGCGTTAGAGACGGTAGAGGATGCCGAGAAGATTGAGCTGTATAAAAAGCTTCAGATCAATCTGGCTGAAAATGCCGCTTCCGTTTATATTGAAGAACCTGCCGATTTTGTAGCCTTAAACGCTGAGTTTGCAGGCTATGAATTCTATCCTACAGCAGCATGGGATGTAGCTAAAATCTATCGAAAAGCAAAATAAAAACGAAGGGAAGCAGGGAAGGATATGCCTTATATTGTCAAAAAAATCGGAACTCTCATTATCACATTGGTACTGATCTCCCTGCTTACTTTTACTGCTTTTTCCGTGATTCCGGGAGATGCGGCAACAGCCAAGCTGGGGACCGAAGCGACTCCGGAGCAGGTGGAGGCGCTCAGAGAAGAAATGGGGCTGAATGATCCGCTGCCCGTGCGGTATGTGCACTGGCTAGGACAGGCTCTGCAGGGAGATTTTGGAGAATCCTATCAGTATGATGGCGTTACAGTAGCAAGTCTGCTTTCACAGCGCCTTCCGGTTACACTGCTTCTGGCGCTGCTTTCATTTGTACTGATTCTGGGGATTGCGGTTCCGCTGGGAATTTTTAGCGCGCAGCATAGGGGAGGATTTTTAGACACGCTGATTAGTCAATTGACACAGCTGACAATGGCGATCCCTTCTTTTTTCCTGGGTATGCTGTTTACCTATTTATTTGGTCTGGTGCTGCACTGGTTTCAGCCGGGAGCCTTTGTTTCCCCAAAAGAGAACATTGGGCAAAGCATTGCGTATCTGATTTTTCCCGCTATTGCGGTGGCGCTGCCTAAAATTGCAATGGTCGTTAAGTTTTTGCGCAATGCGATTCTGAAGGAAATTGATCAGGATTATGTGAGGACGGCGCATAGCAAGGGAAGTTCAGAGAAGAGGATTTTGTATGTTCATGTGCTGCGCAATGCGCTGATTCCGGTTGTAACCTTTTTGGCGCTGGTGATTGCGGATATTTTGGCCGGAAGTATTGTGGCGGAGCAGGTGTTTAGTATTCCGGGGATGGGACGTCTCTTGATTACGGCGATTTCCAGCCGGGATTATCCGGTGGTGCAGGCTGCTGTGACCTATATCACAGTGATTGTTGTGAGCGTTAATTTTGTAGTCGATGTCCTATATCAATGGATTGATCCGCGAGTGAAGGTGCGATGAAAATTAGAATCAAACAGAAAAGGAATATGCAGCTGATCATAGGAATAGTGATAACGCTATTTTTCTTGCTCATGGCTGTTATTGGACAGTTTTGGACGCCGTACTCCGTTACGGAAATGAACTCGGCAGCCGTTAATTTGGGGCCAAGTTTGCTGCATCCGATGGGAACCGATAATTTCGGACGAGATGTATTAAGCCGTGTTATGAATGGGAGTGGTATGACGTTTTTGGTGGCGTTCGGTACGGTTGCGATCGGGGCGGCAGTAGGGATTGTGATTGGAGCGCTGACTGGATATTTCGGTGGCCTTCTGGATGAGATCGTGATGCGCATCAACGTTATGCTGCTTTCATTTCCCAGTGTACTGTTAGCGCTGATTTTCATCAGCTTTCTGGGACCGGGAACAGAAAATGTAATTTTAGCATTGGGGATTTTGTTTATTCCCAGTTTTGCAAGGATTGTCCGCAGCGAGGTCATTCGCTGCAAGGAACTGGACTTTGTAAAAAGCGCAAGGATTATGGGTGTTTCTTCATTTCGGATTATTTTTGCGCATATCTTGCCCAATACGGTTGTCAGCCTCTTAACAACGGCTGCTATTGCATTTAATAATGCGGTGCTGGCAGAAGCAAGTATGAGCTATTTAGGCCTTGGTCTGCAGCCGCCGATGCCGAGTCTGGGGCGCATGCTTTCAGAGGCGCAGTCTTATCTTTTTAATGCACCGTGGTATGCACTCTCACCCGGAATCGTCATCATTTTTATTATTTTAGGGTTTTCTATGATTAGTGAAGGACTGCGTGCAGAGCAGCACTAGGGGAGGAGAGAAGCTGTGTTTCAAGTAGAGCATTTAAGTGTTGCCTTTCCTCAGAACGGGCAGCTGCATAAGGTGGTGGATGACATTTCTTTTTCGCTGCAAAAAGGAAAAATTTTGGGCGTTGTTGGAGAATCAGGTTCTGGTAAATCGATGACAGCGCTGGCAATCATGGGACTTTTGGCCGAAAAAGGATGCAGCGTCAGCGGAAGCGTTTATTTGGAGGATCAGGAGCTGCTTTCGATGAGTCCAGCTCAGTATGCGCAGATACAGGGAAGAGAGCTGGCAATGGTTTTTCAGGAGCCTATGACCTCTTTAAATCCGGTTATGCGCATTGGCAGACAGGTAGGAGAAAGTCTGTGCCTGCACGCCATGATTTCATCAGACAAGGCCGGGAAAGAAGAGCTTCGGCAAAGGGTGCTGGCTGCGCTGCGGGAGGTTGGGCTGGCAGATGCAGAAAAAATCTATGATCAGTATCCGCATGAACTATCCGGCGGTATGCGTCAGCGTGTGATGATTGCACAAGCGATGATCTGTCACCCGAAGCTTTTAATTGCGGATGAACCGACGACGGCTTTAGATGTAGTTGTGCAGGCTCAGATTTTGCAGCTTTTAAGAAGGCTGCATGCAGAGCATGGCGTGTCTATTCTGTTTATATCTCATGATTTGAATGTGATTCGGAAAATATGTGATGATGTACTCGTCATGTATCAAGGAAAAATTGTGGAGAGCGGAGCGGTGCAGACGGTACTTCGCTGTCCACAGCACGCGTATACTAAAACGCTGGTTGCCAGGCTGCCGGAACGAGGTGGCATTCAACCCTCCCAGCATGCCGTGTTGGAAATTGAAAACCTGAATGTGTTTTATGAAGAAAAGAGAAAGGGATTTTGGCCTGCTAAAACGCGGCGTAAGGTGATCGAGAATCTGACCTTATCGGTTTATGAGGGAGAAATCTTAGGCATTGTGGGAGAGAGCGGCTGCGGAAAGTCAACACTGGCTAAAGCAATCACGGGGCTCAATCAGGAATACGAAGGTCATCTTCGGATGGATGCGCAGCTGCATCCGCAAATGGTTTTTCAGGATCCTTTTAGTTCATTGAATCCGGCTCATACGATTGGCTGGATTTTAGAGGAGCCGCTGCGGAAAAGATATTCTAAAAAAGAGCGGTATGCCAGAGTTTGCAGTATGCTGGAAGATATCGGACTGAATGCTTCGTATTATCATCGGTATCCTAATGAATTATCCGGAGGACAAAGACAGCGGATCAGTATTGGAGCCGCCTTATTAACCGATTCTAAATTTTTGATTGCAGATGAAGCTGTTTCGGCACTCGATGTAACGGTGCAGTCCCAGATTCTTGCGTTTCTTTTGGAGCTTCATGAAAAGAGGAAGCTGACGATGTTGTTTATTTCGCATGATCTGAATATTGTACGGCATATCTGCCATCGAATTGCCGTGTTATATCAGGGAAGGCTGGTTGAATTGGGGGATGCTGAGGAAGTATATGCCAATCCGAAGCATGCTTATACAAAGCTTTTATTGAGTGTAGGCAAGGGAGAAGAGAGCATAGGTGCGATAGACAGCAAAACAGGAGAATCATCTAAATAGATCATTCTCCTGTTTTATTTTTTGTTTAATAAAAAGATTACGCGAGATGCTGGATGGTTGGTTTCCCATTTTGCATTCTCAGCTCGATATGGTCTCCGCTGCGAATGGACTCCTTCAAAAAGGCTTCAGCAATTTCATCTTCTATTGTACGCTGAATCAAGCGGCGCAGAGGACGAGCTCCATATTTTTCATCATATCCGTTTTCCGCCAGATAGTCCTTCACATCATCAGAAACAGAAATAGAGATATTTTGATACGTTCCGGAGCGATAGACATCCTGAAGCATAAGCTCCACAATTTGACGAAGCTCTGATTTGGTAAGCGGATCAAAGGTGATAATTTCATCAATTCGATTGATGAATTCGGGACGGAACAGCTGTTTTAAAGCCGTTTCGATACGCTGTGAAAGAGCAGAAGTATCATTTTGATTAAAGCCTAGTCCATTATTTTTAAAGCTGGCGCCGGCATTGGTCGTCATGACAATGATCGTATTGTCAAAATTAACGGTACGTCCCTGACTGTCGGTGAGGCGGCCGTCATCCAAAATTTGCAGCAACATGTTAAAAACGTCTGCATGTGCCTTTTCAATTTCATCCAGCAAAATAATGGAGAAGGGGCGACGGCGAATTTTTTCAGTCAGCTGTCCGCCCTGATCATAGCCGACATAACCGGGAGGGGCTCCGATCAACTTAGATACGGTATGCTTCTCCATATACTCAGACATATCGATACGGATTAGAGCATCCTCCGTGCCAAAAAGCTCAACTGCCAGCGTTTTAACCAGTTCTGTCTTTCCGACACCGGTAGGGCCGGCAAAGATAAAGGAAGCAGGCTTGCGCTCCTTGCGAAATCCGGAGCGGTTGCGGCGGATCGCACGTGAAAGGGCGGAAACCGCGGCATTTTGCCCGATCACCCGCTGGTGCAGATGGTCTTCCAAAGCAATCAATTTTGCGGATTCTTCACTCGTGAGCCGTTTGACAGGAATCTTAGTCCAGCCCTCAATGACGTGAGCCAGATCATCAAAGGTCAGCGGAACATGAGTACACGAAGCCTTTTTCGCTTCAATTTCCTTTTCCAGCTTAAGTTCTTCAACGCGGCATTTAGCAGCAGTTTCAAAATCTTCAGCGGCCGCCGCATCTTCTTTTTTCTGCAGCGTGACCTCCAGTGTTTTTTCCAGATCCTGCAAATCAATGAGGCCGGTGTTTTGAAGATTGACGCGGGAAGCCGCTTCATCGATGACATCAATCGCTTTATCCGGTAAAAAGCGCTGATGAATATAGCGCTGTGAAAGAGCGACGGCATCTTCAATCACTTCGTCGGAAATGGATACGTTATGATACTGTTCATAGTGCGGGCGAATCCCTTTTAGGATTTCCACAGCCTCCTCTTTGGAAGGCTCATCCACAATAATAGGCTGAAAACGCCGTTCCAAAGCAGAATCCTTTTCGATATATTTTCGATATTCTTCTAAAGTTGTGGTACCGATAATCTGCAAACTTCCATTAGCCAATGCAGGTTTTAAAATGTTGGCCGCATTCATGGAATTTTGCGCGTCGCCGGCGCCGACCAGATTATGAATTTCATCAATGACCAGAATAACATTTTTAGCAGCTGTTACTTCATTGATAATTGCCTTCATGCGAGCCTCAAACTGACCGCGGAACTGCGTGCCGGCAACAAGCCCCGTCATATCCAGCAGATACACCTGTTTATCTCGCAGTTTAACAGGGACCTGACCCTGAGCAATCAGCAGAGCAAACCCTTCCGCAATCGCAGTTTTACCAACGCCGGGTTCACCCAGCAGTACCGGATTATTTTTGGTTCGCCGGTTAAGAATCTGCATGAGCCGATCAATTTCAAAACTACGGCCCACTACGGTATCAATTTCACCACCGGCAGCCTTCTCGGTAAGGTTAGTTCCAAACTTTGACAGGGTTTTCAGTTTATCCTGCTTTCGTTTGGTAGTTTTCTGTGGTTTTTCGGGGGCTTCAGCAGAAGAGGAATCTTCAGGGATAATCCCCATTTCCTCCTCGGCATCCTCTCCGGGATGAGCTGCGCCCATCATCATATTCAGCATTTCAGGGGGAAACATCTTTTCAAGTGCTTCCATACCGCCATCTTCTGAAAGATTTTCCATTAAAGAATTCATCTGTTCGCCGATGTTTTCCATATCTTCCGGCTTAAGACCATTTTGTTCCATCATATTTTTAAGAGAAAATCCATGCTTTTGAGCACAACTCAGACACATGGCGATTTGTTTATTTTGGCCATTTTCCAGCCGATTTACAAATAAAACAGCTGTGTTCTTATGGCAAATTTGACATAGCATGTTACTCCTCCATTCCAAAGCGCTAAACGCTTTCACAGCGCTGAGAGCAGCGCCGGATATGATCTCTTGCGGCGGCAGGCTTCAGCATTTCTACCCAATATTCTAAAGTCTTATTATAAGGATTGCCCTTCACAATTGCAAGTGTTTTTGCTATAATAGGCTTAGAATCCGCAAGAATTCAAAGTTTATTCACAGATGGAGGAACGGCAGATGGCAATTGCTGACTATAAAAAAGCATTGCGGCAGGGCCGCAAAGAATATCAGGCAAATCTGGCAAAGGGAGTCTATCCGTATCTTCAGGTTTTAGAAGAACTGACTTCCAATATTGAAATTGAATCCGAAGTATCATTGGGATTGGTGGATATCCCTATCGATCAGATTGTGGGGACCAATGGACATTCCAGAAGCACTGCTTTTGCCGATAATTTTATGCCGCTGCTGGACGAGTACACGGAATTTGCGAACAAATGGATTGCACTCTGTGATATTCATTTGACGGAAGGAATTCGAGATCCCATTAAATGCTATGAATTTATGAATCGCTTTTATGTAACAGAGGGAAATAAACGGGTCAGTGTATTAAAGTATTTTGGTGCGGTTTCGATTCCGGGTACGGTTACTCGGATTATTCCGCGTCCCAACGGAAGCAGAGAATCTAATATCTATCGTGAATTTCTTCAGTTTTATAAAGTGGCGCGTATCAATTATATCTGGTTTTCAAAGGAAGGCAGCTTTTTAAAGCTGTTAGAACTTTTGGAGAGACCTACCAAAGAAGAGTGGGATACTGATTTTCAGAAGGAATTTCATTCGTGTTACACACGTTTTTCAAATGCGTTTGAAAAACTGGGCGGAAGCAAATTGGATATTACAGTAGGGGATGCGCTGTTAGAATTTCTTAAAGTATTTTCATTGGATGACATCAATGAAAAATCCGTAACAGAGCTGGAAGAAGAGCTGGAAAGAATGTGGGAAAGCATTGAGCTTGCTGAAAAGGAGACGCCGGTTGGTCTGCAGCTTGAACCACAGGAGGAGCCCGCCCATAAAGGAATTGTAAATTTGTTATCCACAGCACTGAGTGGGAGCAATAAAAAGAAACTTAAAATTGCCTTTGTACATGATAAAACAAAAGAGACCTCCAGCTGGACCTATGGCCATGAATTGGGAATTCTGTATCTGGAGGAGGTTATGGGAGAGCAGGTTGAAATCTGTTCGATTGATGCGGCTTTCGATCAGGAAAAGACGCCGGATGAAATACTGGAAGAGCTGGCAAAACAGGAGTTTGACGTGGTGTTTACTACAACGCCGCAGCTCATTCAGCAAACGCTTAAAGCGGCGATCAATTATCCTGAGGTTAAATTCTTAAACTGCTCTGTCAATATGGCTTATCGCCATTTGCGTACCTACTATGGACGGATGTATGAAGCAAAATTCCTTTGCGGATTGATCGCTGGTGTTATGACCGTTAAAAATAGAATTGTATATGTGGCTGATTATCCGATTTCCGGTATGATTGCCAATATCAATGCTTTTGCCAGGGGCGTGCAACTGGTCAACCCAAGGGCGAAGGTATATTTGCGGTGGTCAACGCAAAAGGATATGGATCTGAACCAGGAAATTGAAAAACTGGATGTGGATATGGTTTCTCATCAGGATATGATCACTCCGAATTTGGCCAACCGAAAATTCGGTCTGTATATGATAGAAAAAAATGGCATCAAAGGTCTAGCCATGCCCTTCTGGAACTGGGGATATTTTTATGAAAGAATCATTCGCAGTATTTTAAGCGGTGCATGGGATGAAATTGATGATACAGATGAATTAAAATCCATTAATTACTGGTGGGGACTCTCTTCTAATGTGGTCGATATGCTGTACTCGGAAGATCTGCCGGAAGGAGTCAGGCAGTTAGTCAAGTTTTATAAAAATGCTTTGATTCGCCGCAATATCAGTCCTTTTGACGGGTATGTGCAAGACCAAGAAGGTAGGGTAAGAGCTCAGGAAGACGGATATATCACAACCAATGATATTGTGACAATGGATTGGCTGATTGATAATATCGTGGGGGAAATTCCGACGGCGGCGCAGCTAACAGAAGAGGCGCAGAGTCTGCTGCGTTTTTCTGAGGGCGGAGGCAGCGACAGTGAAGGCGTAACAGAGCTATAATCAAGGGGTAAAAGATATCAGTAAAAGGAGAAGCAGTGTGAAAAAAATCAAACAAATACAAGAGTATGTGTATATTACTCTGGGAACCTTTATCTGTTCGGCAGCGGTGTTTTTCTTTATGATGCCCAGCCATCTTTCAATGGGAAGCGTATCCGGTTTGGCGGTATTGTTAAATCAGGTTACCGGTGTTTCAGTCTCTGCGCTGAGCATGGGACTGAATGTGATTTTACTAATCGTTGGATTTATCATGCTGGGCAAAGAGTTTGGCATCAAAACGATCTATACGTCTATTTTGTTTCCGGTATTTTTAGCCTTGTGGGAATATGGTTTTCCTGAATTTGACTCCATTACGGGAGATGCTTTTGTAGATATGGTCTTATACTGTTTTTCCGTCAG
>CANOUM010000050.1 GCA_947570515.1 uncultured Clostridia bacterium | reverse complement strand
CCTTCTTCGTCGCGATCACATCGAAATATCGATCGTAATACAGCTTTAAGGATAAAGCGGGACTTCCGGTTATAATGCCGGAAAGCTGATTATTGATATTGTCAGCATTATACCAATAAGTGACTCCATCTACCGTGAGCTCAGCCAGCTTATCACTCTCCTGTACTGTTACAGAAGATTCTGTTTTGCCCGTATAGGTTTTACTCAGATCAGCGCTTGTCTTGGTGTAGATATATGCACCAATGCTGTCTTTGTTACCATAATAAATATAAAAATAAACAGTGAAATTTTTATTGTCATTGGCAACCCATTTAGCAATAAAGCTATGCGCTGCTTTCTTGATGAAAGTCTCGCCGCCTACATACTGTGTCTCGCCAAAGATAATATTTCCTTCTTCATCCTTTTGTTTTTCAAACCATCCGGCAAATGTATAACCGGTACGAGAGGGTTTAGCAAAGGAAAGATACTTGGTATCTGTTGCTGTCAGATAAGCCTGATAGGAAATTCTGCTTCCTCCGTTACTATCGAAGCTAACGACAAATTTATTCGTATCTTCTTTCCAAACAGCATAGATCGTCTTGTCAGAAGCTGGCATGATCGGTGCTGCAACAGCCGTGCCGCTGACACCTTGTGCAAATTTAAAGATCTTTGCCGGATCATTGTCATTAGACTCTGACCAGCCCTGGAAAATATAACCCGGTTTAGTCGGGATGCCTCGTCCGCTTGCCGGAACGCCAAGCGTTCCCACATTGGTCTGGAATTTAACATTCTCAATGGAACGTATATTTCCGGACGAACCTCCGTTAGGATCAAGACGAAGCGTATACTCGCCTTCTTTCCATTGTGCTACCAGATAATACGTATCCCGTGTGGTGATGCCTTCCTCGTTGACTTCTTTCACTGCTCTCTGTTCCAGAATCTCTTCTACATTAGCAGCATTATTGATGTAGGCACTGTCACCAGCCTTGTCAGCTGCATCCGTATTCAGAAGTTTCCATCCGGTGAAGGAATAGCCTTCGCGATACGGAATAACATTATGATCTTCTATTTTGGTATAGATACTGGCTCCGGAAATGACCTGTCCGTACTCAGAAACAGGTTTTTCTCCCTGTGCAGTATGGATGCTTCCGCCGTTTGCCAGATATACCATCTTGGCATAATCTCTTGAATAGTTAGGACGAATAACAATTACATTATCTTCCGGAGTCGGGGTTGTTCCGGGAGTAACCGGATCTCCGCCCGGCGTTGTCCAACCTGAGAAATGTTCGTTATCAGGATCATCCGGATCCGGTACATCTTCATCAGGCGGCAGTACGATAATCGGTTTATCGCCAATAACGTAATATTCGTCAATCGGATTGCCGTCCGGATCTTCTACACGTACATGTGTAGGCTGGAAAACTGCTTTATTTCCTACGTTTCCGCACTCATCCCTCGTCCACACAATGAGCGGATCTGTGCTTTCAATTTCATATTCAAATTCGTAGGCATGCTGGGCAAAAGGAAGCTTCTCCCAATCATCCTCTGTAGGCTCTGCATTCAGATCATTGGTAATCCAATAAGCTGCCACGCCAGAACCACGGTTATCTTCAATAAAGGTAATACCGTCTTCATCAATTCCATCACCCGTATCTGTCAGCGTAATGGTTGCAATATTTTTGCCGGTGTTTTTACCTTCAATATAAGGATGTTGATCATCCAAGAATGCAATGATATAAGTAGAAAAGTCTTTAGACTTATTGCCTTTATCATCTTGAACGACCAAGGTCAGTGTATATCGCCCAGACTTACTGTTTTTGTCAAACACATAATTCTCCAGCTTAGCCGGATCATCTACGGTCTGAGTTTTTACAATTGTATTATCTGGATCTGTAACCGTCAAAGTCCATTGTACCAGTTTTCCATCTTCGCCGGACTCGGTACCGATACGGGATTTATCAAAAATATTGATTGCCACCGTTTCCGGCACTTTTGTCTCGGCCGTCTGGTTATACTCAGCCGCTTTAACAAGATGCTGCAGATGAATTGTCATGATCTGCTCATCACTTTCTGAATCCGCATCTTTAATATAGAAGTTTGCCAGCGGCAGTTCTGACTCAATCTCAGCCTGCTGGAACTTCACACCGTCTCTGTGATTGGTATAGATATACTGCGCAATCAGATCGACATAATTATCTCCGCTGGCATAAAATCCATTGTTGGATCCCAGACCCTGATGGGGTTTGTCGCCATCTTTTTCGCTATCGGTAACAATTTGTCCGTCATCCGTATTAGAGATATAGAAAATCTCATTTTCATTCATTCGGTTAATACCGTCCTGATATGACTGATTCGGCTTACCGTCTTTGGTAAACTCCTCCGGAATCTGCGGATCATTCTTATCACCTGTCAGGTTAATAAAGTATTTCTGGTTAGCACCTTCATAATACTGTACATTTTTCAGTGCATCAAATGCGCTTGCCTCATGACTCGTATAGTTAACAAAAGGACCGAATCAGTTAAATCCCGTATCATCCAGATGCTGATTGGTTAAAAGATTTTGAATTGCTCCCAGGTTTCCGTTCGCATCATAGGACTGATACTGCACCGTAACACTGTTTTTGTTCAGCTCAACAGTCAAACGTACTGTATTCTTAGGTCCAAAATTCATGGTCGGCAGAGTTGCTACAGACGAACCAGTCATTCCACCATTGACTCCTGCATTGATCTTCTGCAAAGTACATGCGTTGCTGCCCGCCGCAAATATAAGCGCATATCCCTGTACATTACTGCCGTTAATACCCGCATTCAAAAAGAAACCATAGCTTCCGATTGTATGCGTGTCGATAACGGCCGGATTGATATCAAAGCTGAAATTTCTCCTTGAGTTACTGGCAGCCGGATAAATCATGTAGTCCGTGAGAGCTTGTGTACCATACCCGGCAAATACCATACTGGCTTTACCTTCATCATCCACATAGGAATAAATATGCTTATCAAAATTTTTACATTGATTCCCTGTTGTATTAGTATTATTTTTAAAATAGCTCTCAATGGTACCTGTCCCATTGGTATGGGAATTATCAGCAGCTCTATACGGCTGCTTTAATTTTTGATCCGCTGAAAGCCCCAGCGCATTATATGTTGCTGCATCGCGATAATGATCATACACATACCAACCATTGGTATCGGTAGTATCAATCGAAACTGCTGTTGTCGTAATACGGAAATCGCTGGGATTAAGTCCTTGTTCGATCAGCTTTTCCATCAGTTCCTGCTTAAATTCCAGAAAGGTTCCCGGATAATCGCTCGGAACATTGACCGCAATGTCGATCTTCGGAGTAGGATTGGCGCCTACGTCAATGCCGGCAGCCTGAACCGGAAGAGATAGATCCAATCCACATCCCAAAAGCATTGCGCCGCACAAAACAAGGCTCAACGCTTTCTTGAAGAAGTTCTTCATTTGCTTCGTTCTCCTCTCCTAAAAATTATATTTTGCCATACCTAAGATGATTTCTCAAACTTAAAGGCATACTTATTATAATACCAATAAAAAAAATGTCAAGAAACAAAACTTAAATATTTACTTTTCCCTTGACATTTTTTGTCGGACAAAACATAAATGTTATCCTTTCTTAATATTTTTGAAATCGCATCTTAATTGAAGCGTAATATCTTAAATTCTACCCTTTATCGAAAGTTTAGTTCGATTTTATCTATTCTTGGAACAAATTGACGCATTTTTATGCCAGCAGATGCCATCATCCGTTTACTTGCCTGCGTCATCGGATCCTTTTCATATTTATCTGAAAGATATACCACCTCTCGAATCCCCGCCTGAATGATCGCTTTAGCACATTCATTACATGGAAAAAGCGCCACATAAATCCGCGATCCCATTAACGATCGTCCATGGGCGTTCAAAATGGCATTCAGTTCTGCATGCACAACAAACGGATATTTAGTAGCCTCTCCTTCTCTCTCCCAAGGATATTCATCATCCGAACATCCCACCGGAAATCCATTATAACCGGTTGAGATAATAATATTTTCCGGACTCACAATGCAGGCTCCTACCTGCGTGTTCGGATCTTTGCTGCGCCGCCCGGCCAGCACCGCCACCCCCATAAAATATTCATCCCACGAAATATAGTCCTGCCTCTTCATTTGCTCTTCCTCCTCACCCGATTATTTTTTTAAACGCTGTCGGCAGCATAACCTCTTCTTTGAGCTGTTTTTCATCCGCCCATTTGTACTCTCGCCGCGCAGCGGCAAAACCGGCCGCATCTTTCTTTTGAGCTTTATATACGCGCATCTTCCAGCGAACATGGGTAAACACATGCTCTACCTCGCCCACATATTCCTGTATCTTCAATTGCATTCCATACTTCTCCTGCGTGAGCGCCGGCACTCTCGCCGGATCCGCTGTAAGCACATTGGGATATTCCCATAATCCTCCTAAAAGCATTTTTTCAGGCCTCTTTGTCAGCAGAATACGCCCCTGCTCTTCTACCAGCAGTACAATTCGTTCTTCGGTTTTCTTTTTTGTTTTAGGAATCCGAACCGGTAATACGCTCTGCCTTCCCTCTGTTTTAGCTTTACACTCCTCTTGCACAGGACAGATCTCGCACTTAGGCGCTTTAGGAATACAAATTAACTCTCCAAGCTCCATGAGTCCCTGTACAAAATTTCCGGCCTCTCCTGAGGGATATACGCCTTCCAGTATTTCTTTTACCTTTTTTCTGGAAGCCGGCAGTAGAATATCATCCTCCAGCGCATAGATGCGGCTCACCACGCGCATCACATTTCCATCAATCGCGGTCTCTTCTTTGCCAAACGCAATCGCAGCAATGGCGCCTGCCGTATAATCACCGATCCCCGGCAGCTTTTGAATCTCCTCTTTCTGATCCGGAAAGCTTCCTCTCATCACGATCTCCTGCGCTGCCTTATGCAAATTCTTTGCTCTTGAGTAATATCCTAGTCCTTCCCAAAGCTTGAGCACTTGCTCCAGCGGTGCCTGTGCCAAAGCCTGAACATCAGGAAAAGCCTCCATAAATCGCTGATAATATCCCATCACAGCCTCAATCCGGGTTTGCTGCAGCATGATCTCCGATATCCACACCCGGTAGGCCTCCTGTGTCTCACGCCATGGCAGAGGCCGCTTCACGTTTTTATACCAATCCAGCAGATCTGTCACCCATCTATTCATACCGTAAGCCCCTTGACGATCTGTCCGCCGCCGTAGATCATTTGATCCTTATACCATACGATAGCTTGTCCTGGAGTCACTGCCCGCTGCGGCTGCTCAAAAATACATTCCCACAGATCATCCTCTCTCTTTTTAATCCGGCAAGCCTCTTCCTGATGTGCATAGCGAAGCTTTCCCTGTAGACCGCACACAGAATCTGCCGGCTTCTCTTCCATCATAAAATTCACGTTCTGTACCAAAACGCCTCGCTGAAAACAATCTTCATTGCGTCCCAGCACCACCTCATTCGTCTCCGTACGCAGCTCAGTGACAAAGGCCGGCTCCCCAAGTGCTATCCCCAGCCCCTTGCGCTGCCCAATCGTATAATGAATCAAGCCTCTATGCTGCCCCAGTACCTTGCCCTCCCGATTCACAAAGGAGCCAGGTTCGCTTTCTCTCCCTGAGTACTGCTGCAAAAAGCCTGCATAATCATCATCAGGAATAAAACAGATCTCCTGACTATCCGGCTTTTTAGCCGTCAAAAGGCCCTGCTCTGCGGCCAGTCGCCTTACCTCTTCTTTGGTATATGCATATAGCGGCATTTTGGTCCTGCTTAGCTGTGTTTGACTAAGCCCATACAGTACGTAGGACTGATCCTTTACCGCTGCCTTTTCAATCGTAAAGCGTCCGTCAGCAAGCCTCACAATCCGGCTATAATGCCCGGTCGCCACGTACTGAGCTCCCAGCGAATCTGCCAGCTCCAGCAGTGCATTCCATTTCACCGCCGGATTACACAGGACACATGGATTCGGCGTTCTCGCTTCATAATAAGCTTCTATAAAAGGAAGAACCACCTCTTTTTTAAATAGCGTTTGCACATCCAAAATATAATGCGAAATTTGCAGTTGATCGGCAATTTTTTTTGCTTCCAGGCCAATGCCTTCTCTCACTGCATTCTCTCCGATTCCTGTATCGATGGTTGCCCCAATTACTTCATACCCTTGCTTTTGCAGCAGGTATGCTGCCACTGAGGAATCCACCCCCGATGACAGTCCAATCACTACCTTTTCCTTCAACAATTTTTCCTCTCACTGCAAATCCGAATCACTTTTCTTGTCGCCACCAAATTTTCTCCTGTGCCGGCCACATTTTCAATCAAAATATCCCCTATTTCCAGCGGAGCTTTGACCCTCATTCCGGCTGCCTGTTTCAGCACTTCTTCTACCTTCGCTTTCGGGACGGCTGCACTTGTCTTAACCGATACCATAGCTTCGTCTCCTTCTGTTACATACACCGAAGTTGTGACCGTTCGCATGGGATTTGTCATCTCAGAGACCGCATACTGCTCCCCCCTCGGACAAGCATTGCCGCTTACCGCAATTTCGCCCTGTTTTTTCTCTGCTGTCAGCCTGCAGCCTCTCGGGCATAAAATACATGTATACTCTATCATAGCTCCACCTCTAATGTCATCTCTTTCGCTTTTCTCAGCTGCTGCAGCTGCTTTTCGCCCACTGTAATCTCCTGCATCTCCCCCGGCACAACGCGCAGAAAGCGCCGCTGCAGAATCTCCTGTCCATCTGCCTTTAGCACAAAGCGCCCATTTTCCAGCGGCTGCGCTACGCGGCAATAAATTGAGAACGCTTCTGTCAGACCTGCCCGCTGTGGGATGGTGTAGCGTACCTGTCCCAACGGACGAATCGGTATCTCCTGCTCATTTTTCTCCTTTTTCTGACCCTTTACCGCTGCACTATGCTGCGCCGCGCTCTTTCCGGCAATCATACTCTCTTTGCTAACAAAATCCACAATATCATGCACATGCAGCACATTGCCGCAGGCATAGACTCCCGGCACGCTTGTCTGTCGATGTTCATCCACCTGCGCTCCTCCTGTTACCGGATCCATCAAAACCTCCAGTCCTCTTGAAAGCTCATTTTCCGGTAAAAGCCCTACCGAAAGCAGCAGCGTATCACATGGTACATACTCTTCTGTTCCCGGAATCGGCTGTCTTCTTTCATCCACCTGTGCAATCGTTACTCCTGTCAGCCGCTCCCTGCCATGAATATTCACCACAGTTGTACTCAACTTAAGCGGAATATCCTGATCGACCAGGCACTGCTGAATATTCCGCGCCAGTCCGGATGAATACGGCATAAGCTCACACACCATTTTAACATCCGCGCCTTCCCATTTCATCCGTCTGGCCATGATCAAGCCAATATCACCAGATCCAAGCACTACAACCTGCCGCCCCGGCATCATACCTTCCAGATTCACCAGCCGCTGAGCCAGTCCAGCCGAATAAATCCCTGCCGGACGTGTTCCCGGAATCTTCAGATTGCCGCGCACTCTTTCCCGGCAGCCCATGGCCAGCACTACGCTATGGCAGCGGTACTCCATCACTCCCTCTGACGGCGAAAGACAAAGCACGCTCTTATCATACTCCTCTTCCGGATGATACTGAATCTCCAGCACCATCGTCCCCGTCTCATAGGGAATCCGCCGCTCTTCTACCTGATCGATAAAGCGCTGTGCATATTCCGGTCCCGTAAGCTCCTCCTTAAACCACTGCAGCCCAAATCCATTATGGATACACTGCTGCAAAATACCGCCCAAGTGCTGATCGCGCTCTAAAATAATCAGATCCTTTGTCCCTTCATCATAACAGGCCACGGCAGCCGCCAAACCCGCCGGACCGCCGCCTACAATCACACAATCCACATTACGCAGCATCACTTTTCCCCCTTTAAATATCCCTGCACAATCTCCGTACCCTTGCCTGCTTTTCTGACCTCTTCCAGTGAAATCCCCGCTTCCTCTGCAATAATCTGCATGACGCGCGGCGTACAAAAACTTCCCTGACAGCGCCCCATACCCGCGCGGCAGCGCCGTTTCACACCATCCACCGTATACACCGGCACCGCAGAGCGGAGAACGTGACGGATCTCTCCTTCTGTTACCGTTTCACAGCGACAGACTATTTTCCCATAGTCCGCGTTTTTCTCACAGAGCGTTTTACGCTCTTCCCATGAAAGCTCCCTCACACAGGGGACAGCCTCCCTTGTATCTTTCCAATCCTTCTTTTCCTTTACACTCCCAAGCTTTACCTTTACCAGCTCAGCGATATCCTGTGCAATGGCAGGCGCTGAAGTAAGACCAGGCGAACAGATACCGGCCACCTGAATCAAGTCTGGTACCAGAGCAGAAGCTCCGATCACAAAATCCTCTCCGCACACGGCTCTGATCCCGGCAAAACTGGTAATGGCACCGCCGGCAGGCAGTTTTTCACAGCTTTTTTTCGCCTGGATAAAAATCTTATCCTGCCCAAGCTGTGTCGTTGCCGTATCTCCCGGCTCCTCCAGGGCATCGCTGCTTGGCCCGATCAGCAGGTTTCCCTCCGCCGTTGGCGTAACCAAAACGCCCTTTCCATTCTCATCCGGCGTTTGAAAAATGACATGCTGCACAAAACCCCCAATATTTCGGTCATATAGGGTATATTCCCCTTTCTTCTCTTGAATACTGAGATTCTCTGCTCCTGCCATCCGGCTGATTTCGCCAGCCTGTGCTCCTGCACAGTTAATGATAAGTCTGGCTGTTAGCTTTCCTTGATTGGTCTGCACCACAAAGCCGTCTTCTGTCTTTTCAATGGCCGTCACCTGCTCGCTGAACCTAAATGCCACTCCGTTTTCTGCCGCATTCTCTGCCATCGCAATCGTTGCTTCATACGGTGAAATGATGCCGGCTGTCAGTGCATACAGCGCCCCTAGCGCCTTTTCTGACACCTCAGGTTCTAGCTGGTGCACCTCTTCTCCTGACAAAATCTGCATATGAGGCACTCCATTTTCTAATCCTCTGTCATAAAGTCTCTGTACCTCTTTCATCTGTTCTTCATTAAATGCCAGCACAAGAGACCCCGTCTGGTGAAACGGAATCTGCAGCTTTGCACATATTTCCGGATACATCTGATTGCCTTTTACATTGTATTTGGCCATCAGACTTCCCGGCTTGGGATCGTACCCTGCATGAATAATTCCGGAATTTGCTCCTGATGCTCCTCTCGCCAGATCCTCCCTTGCTTCCAGCAGCACTGCCGAAAGCTCATAGCGTGAAAGCTCTCTGGCAATAGCAGCTCCCACGATCCCGCCTCCGATGATGATAATATCTGGTTTTTCTGTCATGCTTTCCTCCTCTTGCCGCTGCGCGGCCTTTATTTATTTTAGAATGATTTTCCGCCTCCGCCATGTGTTGTCCCTGAGCTGCTTTTATGCACAGAGCTTCCTCCTCCGCGGCTGCCTGTATCATTATTT
>CANOUM010000049.1 GCA_947570515.1 uncultured Clostridia bacterium | reverse complement strand
AAAGGTCTTTTCGATGCCTTCCGCAGTCTGAGTAAATTCTCGGACAGTATAAAGCTGAGGGCCTAACTGAATCATAAAAAATCCTCCTTTTATTCGATAATTCGCTATCTGTATTATACGGCGGGTACATTGATTTTTCAATGAAATTATAGTATACTAAACAGTAATTTAGCATGAGCCTACTACGAGGAGAAAAAACAGGATGATACAGCAAATCACTGCGTTTATTGAAAACAGACCGGGACGTCTGACCGATATTTTAAAGGTGCTTGCGGAACATGGAATCGATCTGAACGGAATTTCCATTGCTGACAGTTCGGACTTTGGGTTATTTCGCATGATTTTATCGGATCCGGAGAGAGGACAGGAGATATTAAAGCAAAATGGATATATTGTGCAGAGTACAGAGGTTTTAGCTATCGATGTACACGACGCGCCCGGAGGGCTTTTAAATGCACTCGAATCGCTGAGTCAGCTCGCAATCAATGTTCAGTATATGTATGCATTCGGAACGAAGCTTTCTGCTCATGCTATGGTTATCTTAAAAACGGATGAAAATCAGCGAGCCACTGCGGCCCTGATCAAAGCAGGAGTGGATGTATTATCACTCCAGGAAGTAGAAAAGAGGTTGCACATATGAGTCAATATGATACTGCGTATCTAAATATCGTTCAAAATATTCTGGAGCATGGATATTACGATCAAAACAGAACCGGCATTGCTACGTACAAATTGCCTCATCAAACCATGCAGTTTGATTTAGAACAGGAGCTTCCGATTCTGACGACCAAAAAGGTAGCGTTTCGTACAGCTGTGCGAGAAATTTTGTGGATTTATCAACAGCAGTCTAATGACGTCAGAGAGCTGCAGAAACAGAAAGTTCATATTTGGGATGAATGGATGCAGGAGGATGGAACGATCGGTACGGCGTATGGTTGGGTGATCAAAGAATACCATCAGGTGGACAAGCTTCTGGAGCAGCTGAAACATGATCCGCAGGACCGGCGGATGATGGTGAATCTGTGGCAAATTCCTTATTTGGACACAGGTGCACTTGCACCATGCTGTTTTCTATCCATGTGGGATGTGACAGATGGACGTCTAAACTGTATGCTCGTGCAGCGAAGCGGCGATATGGGACTTGGCGTTCCCTTCAATACAACGCAGTATGCAGTGCTTACGCATTTGTTGGCACAGGCGACCGGTTTTCGCCCCGGTCTTTTAACCCATGTAATCAATAACGCACACATTTATGAAAATCAGGTTGAGGCACTGCGTCTGCAGCTTACCCGGAGAGAGCAGGCATATCCGGCTCCCAAGCTTTGGATTAATCCGGAAGTGAACGACTTTTATCAATTCACAATGAAAGATATTAAATTAGTGGATTATCAATATCATGACAAAATTTCAATGGAGGTCGCGGTATAATGCTTTCCATCATTGTTGCCATCGGGGCGCGAAACGAAATCGGACAACAGGGCACAATGCCCTGGCATCTGCCTGGAGATTTAAAGCATTTTAAGCAGCTTACACTGAATAAAACCATCTTGATGGGACGGCGTACTTTTGAATCTCTGCCAGGCGTTTTGCCAAAACGGGAACACATCATTGTAACAAACGATCTTTCTTTTCAGTATGATCATCCCAGAGTTAAAGTCTGTCATAACTTAGAGCAGGAGCTGCACAAAGCGCAAAAAACAGAAGAGGAGCTCTTTGTCATTGGAGGCGGTCAAATTTATAACCAGGCTCTGCCAATGGCGCAGCGATTGTATCTGACGCTGGTTCACCAAACATTTCCGGAGGCTGATACCTTTTTTCCGGCCATTGCTTTTGAAGAGTGGCAGGAAACAGAGCGGAGTCCGGAAATAAAAGAAAATGGTATAGGCTATGAGTTTGTTAATTATCAGCGCATTGCATCTTTAAAGGAGAATACATGAAAAAGCAGCAGATGAAAATGATGATCCCAACCCTGTTTGGCTTGGAGGGCTTGGTGGCAGATGAGTTAAAATATGCTGGATTTCAAAATGTGCAGGCAGAAAACGGCCGTGTTTTTTTTGAAGGAGACTGGAAGGACGCGGCTCGTGCCAATGTCACCGTGCGCTGCGGAGAACGAGTGCTGATTGTGCTGGCTCATTTTCGGGCGGTCAGCTTTGAAGAATTGTTTGAAGGAACCAAGGAAACTCCTTGGGAAAACTTTATTGGATCTATGGATGCATTTCCGGTGAAAGGCTGGAGTTTGAATTCACAGCTTCACAGCATACCGGATTGTCAGCGCATTATTAAAAAGGCTGTGGTAGAGCGTTTAAAAGAGTGCTATGGCAATCCATGGTTTGAGGAAACAGGCCCAGTCATGCAGATTCAATTTTCCATTATGAAGGATGAAGTAACGCTGATGCTCGATACCAGCGGAGCGGGCCTTCATAAAAGAGGTTATCGGAAAAATGCGAATGAAGCGCCGATTAGAGAAACGCTTGCGGCCGGCATTGTGAATTTGGCCAGAGTCCATAGCGATAGCTTAGTCTGTGATCCTATGTGCGGTTCCGGTACGCTGATTATAGAGGCTGCTTTAAAGGCTCTTAATATTGCTCCTGGAATCATGCGGCATTTTGCAATGGAAAAGTGGGGATGTTTCCCAAAAGGAATCATGGAAGAGGTCCGGCAAGAAGCAAAAAGTGCAATTAAGAAAGATGCTCCTTTTGAAGGAATTGCCTATGATCTGGATCCCCAGGCGGTGGCACTGACGAAAGAAAATGCAGTCAAAGCCAGAGTAGCTTCCCGGATTCGTGTGGAACAAAGGGATATTATCCGGTATCAGACGAAAGAGCTTCGGGAACTAATGGAAAGAAATCCCCGGCATAAAAAGGCAATTACACTTTGCAATCCACCGTACGGTGAACGGCTTTTAGACATTCAGGAAGCAGAAAAGCTGTATCAGAAAATGGGAGTTGTTTTTAAACCCGAACCCAATCATGGATATTATATTATTACGCCGCATGAGGAATTTGAAAAGATATTTGAACGAAAGGCCGATAAAAAACGCAAGCTTTATAACGGTATGCTCAAATGTCAGCTGTATATGTATTTTCGTTGATTGCATAGAAAAAGCTGGTCAAAAACTCTAAAAAGGGCTATAATATCAAGGAATCAAGATACAAATGAAAACAGAAGGGAGCGTGTAGATTTGAAACGGAGAATCGGAATTTTAACAAGCGGAGGCGACTGTCCGGGACTCAATGCTGCCATACGCGGTGTAGCAAGGGCTTCTTATGATCTGTTTGATGCAGAAATTATTGGTATCGCAGATGGTTATAAAGGGCTGATTGAGGGCGACTACAGCGAGATGAAACCGGGGGATTTTAAAGGGATCCTGACGCTTGGCGGAACGATTTTAGGAACCTCACGCCGTCCTTATCGCAACATGCGTGTCATCGAAGAGGATAATATCGACAAAGTCGAGAATATGAAAAAGAATTATAAAAAGATGGGACTTGACTGTTTGGTAACACTTGGCGGAAACGGTACGCATAAAACAGCCAACCTTCTTTCCGAGGAGGGATTAAATGTAATAGGCCTTCCTAAAACCATCGATAACGATATCTGGGCTACGGATGTGACGTTTGGCTTCCATACAGCCGCCGATATCGGTACAGACGTAATTGACCGCATTCATACTACAGCCAACAGTCATGGACGCGTTATGGTGATTGAAATTATGGGAAATAAAGCAGGCTGGCTGACATTATATGCCGGCGTGGCCGGAGGCGCTGATGTCATCCTGCTGCCGGAGCTTCCCTATGAACCGGAAAGAGTGATTGCCTCTGTAGAAGCACGCACCAAGTCCCAAAAGCGCAATTTTACAATTATTGCCGTAGCGGAGGGAGCGTTTAGTAAAGACGAAAGCGCTCTAAAAAGAAAGGAACGGCTAAAAAAGAGACAGGAAAACAACTATCCGTCTGTTTCTTATCAGTTAGCGGATATGATTCAGAAGGAAACAGGGCTGGAGTCCAGAGTTGTCAATCCGGGACATTATCTGCGCGGAGGCAGTCCCTCTCCTTATGATAGAATTTTAGCTACCCAGTTTGGCGCCTATGCTGCCCGTTTAATTGCAGATCAAAATTATGGACAGACGGTCGCTATGATTCAGGGGCAAATCGGACACAATGCCCTCAAAGAGGTAGCCGGCAAAACAAAATTTGTTTCTCCGGATTTGCCATTAATTCAAACGGCTAAAGATATTGGAATTTCTTTTGGAGTCAAGTAATTTATATGAATAGAAAAAAAACAGGCCGCTCATTTCTTCAGATTGTATTGTATATACTATATTTTTCTGCTGGAATGAAAATTGGGTGTGAAGTAGCAGCGGCTTTGATGCAAGACAGGCAAGAAATGATTCCCACTGTTTTATTCGCTCTTTGTTTAGCGGTGGCAGTGGTTTTGCAAAAACTGATTCATGTAGCAGGGCATTATTGTTTTGGAAAAATAAGTGGTCTGCATGTCATTGCATTTACTTTCTTTCATCGTACGTATGTGAAAGAAGGAGGAAAATTCAGAAGCTGTGCTTTATTTCCCGAGAGTGCCTTAAATACCTGCTTAATGGCTCCCAGGCCAAAGCATTCAGCTTCTTATACAGCATATCTTATGGGAGGAGCCTTATTTAATCTTTTATTTGCTCTTACAGCTCTTATCCTATTATTGATGCAGTCTTGGTCTTTAAAGCAGTGGCAGGGGTGTCTTTGTTTTTCTCTGTTTCTTACAGGCGTATGGTCTTTTTTGTTCAGCGCTTTACCCGTCTATCATGCCGGTATACCAAACGATGGACTGCAGATGTACCAATTAAAAAAAGATGCAGCAGAAAAAGATGCATTTCAAAAAAATCTTTGGATTTTATCTTTATTTTCAGAGGGTATATCCATATCCGAAAAAGACCTCGAGTTGGAATCGGATTCTAAAAAACAGCGGAAAGGAAATGTGTTTAGTGCTATGCTGCTCCTACGCTGTTATGAGCTTGCTCTTTGGCAAGGACAGTCAGAAAGGGCGGCGCAGAGTTTATTGAGTTTATATCACAGACTTTATGATCTGCCTGATCTATTACAGCAAAGAGTATGGATGGAGTGTATTTTTTATTTATCCTTGCCCAGCTGTCCTGATCAGGACTTGGACTTAACGCAAAGACTCATGACTCGAGAGCGAATTAAGCGCTATGAAGAGCTTGCTTCACCGGAAAGTCTGCGTTGTCTTTGGATTTGGGCCTTATGTGGAAAGCAGAGCCCCGAACTGGCTGCTGTGTATGAGGAAGCGGTTCAAGAATCCGCTGATCAAATTGCTTTTCATCCTGCCATGCAGGGTTGGAAAAAAGTGCTGGCAGAGGTCAGCCAATAAAATTATCGACATAACAGGAGGGTTTTACAATGGGAATTTTAGCACGGTTTAAAAACATCATGGCTTCTAATATCAATGCTCTTTTAGATAAGGCGGAGGATCCGGAAAAAATGGTAGACCAGATTCTGAGAGATCTGCAGGATAATCTGGGAGAAGTTAAAGCAGAGACAGCCGGTATTATGGCAGAAGAGACGCGCGCAAAACGCGAATATGATGAAGCAAGCGCAGAGGTTGCTAAATTGCAGTCCTATGCAGAGAAAGCTCTTATATCCGGTAATGAAGACGACGCTCGTACATTTTTACAGAAAAAGCAGAGCAAGGCTGAAGAAGTGGCGGCTTTAAAGCAAGCGTATGATCTGGCGGCGGCTAATAGTGTCAAAATGAAACAAATGCATCAGCATTTAACACAGCAGATTCAGGAGATGCAGGGAAGACGGGATGCAATCAAAGCTAAAATGGCTGTGGCTAAGACACAACAAAAAATCAACGAGATTGGAAACAGTGTAAAGAATGCCAGCGGCAGTATTTCTGAATTTGATCGCATGGAAGCCAAAGCGGAACGGATGCTGGATCAGGCCAATGCAATGGCTGAACTCAATGCAGCAGAGAAGGAAGAGTCGGTAGAGGATCTGATGGCTAAATATGATACACCGTCTCAAAATGTGGAAGATGAACTGGCTGCGCTTAAGGCAAAGCTGGGGAAATAAGAGGCAAATACAATGGGGTTATTTAGCAATCAATTGGCCAATGTCGTCGAATGGGACGAGAACTGGGAAGAAGCTATTTTTTGGAAATGGCATAACAGTGAGATAAAAAAGGACAGCCGTTTGATCATTCGGCCGGGTCAAGATGCTGTTTTTCTGTATAATGGCCGCATAGAGGGCATCTTTAAAGAAGAAGGAAATTATGAGATAGCAAGTCAGATTATTCCATTCCTAAGTTCTTTAAAAGGGTTCAAGTTTGGTTTTAACAGCGGGTTGAGAGCAGAAGTTTTATTTGTTAATACAAAAGAGCTTTTAATCAAATGGGGAACCAGAAATGCGATTCTGCTCCCTGCACAGGGGCTGCCGGGAGGACTTCCCATACGGTGTTATGGCACTTTGACGATGAAGGTTTCAGATTATATTTCTCTGATTGATCAGATTGCCGGAGTGCGCGACCGATTCACCGTGGACGATGTACGGGATCGAATTCTTACCGTCCTTGATTCTTATCTGATGAAATGGATTTCAGCCGAAGGGAAGGATATGTTTAACCTGCAGGCAAATGCAAGAGAGATTTCAGCCGGGATTCAGTCTGATCTGGATATGGATATGCAAAAAATCGGTCTGACGGTTACATCCTTCTATATTTCCAGCTTTTCATATCCGCCTGAAATTCAGGATAAAATCAATCAGGCAGCCTCTGTGAATATGATTGGAAATACCGATCAATATCAAAAAATAAAGATGACAGATGCGATGATGAATTCATCCGGCGGCGGAGCGATGAGCGATATGGCCGGCTCAATGATGGGAATGGCAATGGGAATGAAGATGGCTAAGCAGATGAATGAGCAGATCAGCTCAGAGGGAGGAACGGTTCAGAAGAAGTTTTGCGGAAACTGCGGTGCTAAGCTGCCGGAGGGAAGTCTTAAATTCTGTACCAACTGCGGAGCTAAATTATAATAAAAGGAGAAAAGCCTGATGAAAAAACGTAGAGTCAGTATCGTGCTGCTTGGACTATTATTCATAATCGGAATCAGTGTGATGCTGTATTGTCTGTGGTTTCAAAAGGCTTTTTTTGCTTGTCAGCCGGTATGCGCTCAGGGAGTCTCTTTCTCTTTACAGGATAAGGTTTTAGAGACAGAAATGAGTCAGACAGTGTCGGCTTCCATGATTGAGGCTGCACAAAAAAGTAGTTATCAGGATAATTTTCAAACCAGTTTTCAAGCAGAAGCTGCTTATGTTGTGGATGAAACAGGCACGGTGTTGTATGCTAAAAATGAGCATACAAAGCTATATCCGGCTTCAACGACTAAGCTGATGACGGCATATCTGGCCATTCAGCATACAGAAGATTTGGATGCGTTGATTACAGTAGCCCCCTTAGAGGGATGCTATGAAGAAGGAAGCCTTTTATTGTATTTAAAAGAGGGCGATCAAATTTCCATGAGGGATTTGCTATATGGCTTGCTGCTTTGTTCTTATAATGATGCAGCGACAGCGATAGCCATGGAGGTAGGAGGAAGCTTGGAAGGGTTTTCAGACCTGATGAATGCTCAGCTGCAGAAAATTGGAGCTAAAGAGACGCATTTTGTTACGCCGCATGGGCTGCACCACGAAGAACATTACACCACAGCGTATGATCTCAATTTAATTTTGCAGATGGCCTATAGCGTGTCTCAAATACAGGAAATTATGCTGGAAAAAGAAGTGGCTGTTTCGATTCTCAGAGAGGGAGAAGAACTTGTATATACGTTAAAAAACAGCAGCTTTTTTGTACGTGATCTGTATAGCGTGCCGGATATGACATATGGAGGCGGAAAGACGGGGTATACGTCCAAAGCTGAGAGCTGCTTGGCTTCTGTATTTGAGCAGGATGGGAAGCGGTATTACAGTACGGTTATGCGATCAGAAGATGCTTCTTATATGACGACGGTTTTGTTTGATTATTATTTTTCGCCGCAGGCGCTGGCGGCTTTTTCCAAAACAGTGCCTCTTATGCGTGACAAAGCATGATACGCTGCTTAGAAAATAGCGCTGAGCAGTTTTATCATAGATTATTCATTTTACTTCATTTCGGAGGGTTTTCAATGAACAAGAAAGTTTTATTAGTGGTAATGGATGGTGTAGGGTACAGTAAAACAGGTCTGGGAGATGCTGTTACGGCTGCCAATACGCCTACTTTAGACAAGCTGCTGGCTACCTGTCCTCATACGCGCCTTAAGGCACATGGAAGTGCGGTAGGATTACCGAGCGATGATGATATGGGAAACAGTGAAGTAGGTCATAATGCGCTCGGATGCGGACAGATCTATTCTCAGGGAGCTAAATTAGTTAATGAATCGATTGAAAGCGGCAAGATCTATGAGTCGCAGGCATGGAAAGATCTAACACAAAACTGCATTGCCCAAAATTCTACGCTGCACTTTATCGGTCTTTTATCAGATGGAAACGTGCATTCTAATATTTCCCATTTGCTTACGATGCTGGAGGAAGCAAAAAGAACAGGGATCCATACGGTTTGTGTGCATATTTTGCTGGACGGACGCGACGTGCCGGCCACTTCTGCTTTGACATATGTGGAGCAGCTTGAGGAAAAACTGGCAGAGCTAAATGACGGACAGTTTCATGCACAGATTGCCAGCGGCGGCGGACGTATGAAGGTGACGATGGATCGGTATCAGGCTGACTGGCCGATGGTAGAACTTGGATGGAATACGCATGTACACGGTCAAGGACGTCAGTTTGCCAGCGCTAAAGAGGCGATTGAAACTTACCGGAATGAAAACGAAGGTATTATTGATCAGGATTTGCCTCCTTTTGTGATTGGCAAGGATGGTCAGCCCGTTGGGAAAATGGCGGATGGTGATAGCGTTATCCTATTTAACTTCCGGGGAGACCGCGCGATTGAACTGAGCATGGCTTTTGATGATCAGGACTTTCCTTATTTTGACCGCGGCCAAATGCCCAAAGTGATGTATGCCGGTATGCTGCAATATGACGGTGATTTAAATCTGCCTAAGCGCTATCTGGTGAATCCTCCGGAGATTAAAAATACTCTTTCCGAGCTGCTTGTAAAAAATCAGATTCGTCAGTATGCTGTGTCAGAGACTCAGAAATACGGACATGTTACGTATTTCTGGAACGGAAATAAAAGTGAGAAATTCAGTGAAGAGTTAGAGACATTCTGTGAAATTCCATCGGACAATGTTTCTTTTGATCAGCGTCCCTGGATGAAGAGCGCAGAAATTACAGATAATCTGATTGAAGCACTGCGCAGCGGCCAATATGACTTTATTCGCTGCAATTTCCCAAATGGTGATATGGTAGGTCATACCGGAAATATGGATGCCGTTATTTGCGGTATGGAAGCCGTAGATTTAGCGCTGCATCGCCTTTTGAAAGTAGTGGATGAGTGCGGTTATACTCTTTTGGTTACAGCAGATCATGGCAATGCAGATGAAATGCTGGAGAAAAATAAAAAGGGAGAGGTACAGGTTAGAACAGCACATTCTTTAAATCCGGTTCCTTTCATCATTTATGATTCTTCTGAAAAGTATACAATTCGGGAGGGAGAATACGGACTTGCGAATGTGGCACCTACCGTGGCAAAACTATTTGGTCTGGAAATCCCGCAGTGCT
>CANOUM010000048.1 GCA_947570515.1 uncultured Clostridia bacterium | reverse complement strand
GGCTTACATCATGCCCATGCCAGCGCCGGCAGCCGGATTCACCGGAGCCTCAGGCTCAGGCTTATCAGCCACAACAGCCTCTGTCGTTAAGAAGGTACCTGCAACAGACGTTGCATTCTGCAGCGTGGTACGCGTTACTTTAACCGGGTCAATGATACCGGCAGCCACCATGTCAACATACTCATCTGTGAGTGCGTTATAACCGGTACCTGTGGCAGCCTCCATCAGCTTATTCACAACAACAGAGCCTTCTGTTCCTGCGTTGGTTGCAATCTGACGAACCGGAGCTTCCAGTGCCTTAACAATGATCTCTGCACCGGTCTTCTCATCGCCTGCCAGCGTATCAGCCAGCTTCTTGGTGTCCTGAATAGCGTGAATGAAAGCGCTGCCGCCGCCGCATACGATTCCTTCCTCTACAGCTGCACGCGTTGCTGCCAAAGCATCCTCCATCCGCAGCTTCTTCTCCTTCATTTCTGTCTCAGTTGCCGCACCGACTTTAATTACAGCTACGCCGCCGGCCATCTTAGCCAAGCGCTCCTGCAGCTTTTCACGATCAAAATCAGAAGTCGTCTCCTGAATCTGCGCCTTGATCTGCTCTACGCGAGAAGCAATCGCTGCTTTATCACCCATACCGTCTACAATAATCGTATTTTCCTTCTGCACCTTAACGGATTTTGCACGGCCAAGCATATCCAAAGACGCATCCTTCAGCTCCAGACCAACCTCTTCAGAGATCACGCGGCCGCCGGTCAAAATAGCGATATCCTCCAGCATTGCCTTTCTTCTATCTCCAAAACCAGGCGCCTTCACTGCTACACAGTTAAAGGTTCCACGCAGCTTATTGACGACCAAAGTAGCCAAAGCCTCGCCTTCCACATCCTCTGCAATAATCAGCATTCTCGCACCAGTCTGTACGATCTGCTCCAGCAGCGGTAAAATCTCCTGAATATTACTGATCTTCTTATCCGTAATCAAGATGTACGGATTATCCAGATTCGCTTCCATCTTATCCATATCGGTACACATGTAAGCAGACAAATAACCTCTGTCAAACTGCATACCTTCTACCAAATCCAATTCGGTGTTCATGGTTTTGGATTCTTCTACCGTGATGACGCCATCATTCGAAACTTTTTCCATTGCATCGGCAATCATATTGCCCACTTCCTCATCACCGGCAGAGATAGCTGCTACCTGTGCAATATGCTCTTTGCTGCTAACCGGTGTGCTGATCGCCTTAATGCTCTCTACTGCCTGATCGGTTGCCTTTTTCATACCCTTACGCAGGATAATTGCATTAGCGCCAGCCGCAATATTTTTAAGACCCTCATGAATCATTGCCTGTGCCAGCACCGTCGCTGTCGTTGTACCATCACCGGCTACATCATTGGTTTTGGTCGCTACTTCTTTAACCAGCTGTGCTCCCATATTTTCAAAGGGATCCTCCAGCTCAATTTCCTTTGCAATGGTTACGCCGTCATTGGTAATAAGCGGAGCCCCGAATTTTTTATCCAGCACTACATTGCGGCCCTTCGGTCCCATTGTAACTCTTACGGTATCCGCCAGCTGATCTACACCGCTCTGCAATGCGTTTCTTGCTTCAATTCCAAATTTAATTTCTTTAGACATGATTAAGACCTCCTAAACGTTTTATTCTTCTACAATCGCCAAAATATCATTCTGCTTTAAAATGATGAACTCTTCTCCATCCAATTTTACTTCCGTTCCTGCATATTTAGAATACATGACCTTTTGTCCGGGCTTTACTTCCATCTTAATTTCTTTTCCATCGATCACACCGCCGGGACCTACCGCCACCACTTCTGCCTCCTGGGGTTTTTCCTTTGCGCCACCAGTCAAAACAATACCGGATTTTGTTGTTTCAATTGCCTCTAATTGCTTTACAACCACTTTGTCTCCCAATGGAACTAATTTCATTTAAAATAACCTCCTATACGCATGATCGTTTTAACTCTCTTGTTAGCACTCACCTCTATCGAGTGCTAACCAACTGTGCTATATCTTATTCTTTTTACTTTCACATATCAACCCGCAGTATTTCAGATTAAACCATATTATCTTTATTTATCTTATTTTTACTCTGTTTTACTCTGTTTTTCTCTATTTTAAAAAACTTATTTGACTTCCCCCTTCTCCCTTTATATAATACAAATACAATTATGAGACCAGCGGAGGAACCCATGGCAACCGGTATTATCTGTGAATATAATCCCTTTCACAAGGGGCATCTCTACCATATCCAAACCACTCTTTCCCATACGGCTAACGCCCCTATCATCTGTGTGATGAGCGGCCATTATGTACAGCGGGGAGAGCCGGCGCTATTCGACAAATGGGCACGCACGCACGCTGCTCTTTCTGCCGGCGCCGCGCTCGTGCTTGAACTCCCCACCTACTACAGCACTGCCACCGCCGAGTGGTTCGCTTTTGGTGCGCTCTCCCTGCTGCATCACACCGGACTGGTACAAACGATCAGCTTCGGCATCGAAAATCCAGATGAGCTCCCCTCTTTGCAAGCAGCTGTCTCCCATCTGTATCCTGAATCCTCACAATACCGCAGGCTCCTACGTTCCTTTCTGGCAGAAGGTGTTGGATTCGCCCATGCCCGCAGCGCCGCGCTCGAAACACTAACCCATCAGCCCTTGTCTTTAAAGGCTCCCAACACCATTCTTGTTCTTGAATATCTTAAAGCGCTCAAAAAGCTTGATTGGCACCCTTCATTGCTTCCCATACGGCGTATTTCTGCCGGCTACCATGATCCTTCCCTAAATCCTGCTTACCCTTCTGCCAGCGCCTTACGCCGCCAAGCGGCAAAAGGGACTGATATTGCGCCTTATCTCCCCGATTGCTGTTTGGATACGCTGCCCTCCGATTATGTATTCCCATCTGACCTTTTCTCTGCACTTCCCTATCGCTTATGCTTCCATACTCCTGATACGCTGCGAGAAATTGATGAAATCACAGAAGGACTCGAAAACCGGATTCTTGCTGCCGCCCGCTGTTATCCGGATTATGAAGCCTTGCTGTCTCTTCTGAAAACCAAACGCTACCCCACTTCCCGCCTGCGGCGGATTCTGCTGAATATCCTCCTGGATATTAAACAAACAGAAAAGGCGGCTTTGCATTTTAATGACGGGCCGGCTTATATCCGGGTACTGGGCTTTCGCAGGGATCAGCAAGCCGTTTTATCACAGCTTATCTCCTTGGCTTCTCTCCCCGTGGTCACCAATCTTGCCAAACAGCTGCCGCAGCTGCCTACCCGGGTCCAAGCGATGCTGCAAAATGAAGTCCGGTTCTCGCAGATTTACGGAACAGCCGCGCCTTGGCTGGCCCGTGATGCTGAATACCGCATGCCCTTGGTGATCGTAGGGTAAATCATACGATTCAAGACAGCAAAAAGCCCTGAAAACGATTTTCGCTTTCAGGGCTTTTAATCTTTTTAGATCGGTTCATTTCTAAAATAAATTCCCAACCATGAAGTTGATACCTCATAAGCCGCACTCGCCGTCTCATAAAATGCATTGTAATCACTTGTACGCATACTCGATTCGGTTTTGGCCTGCCATACAGGAAGACCAGCGCCTACATAGTACATTACATGATATCCGTACTGAGTTTCAACAATACCGGTATCGCCCGCTTTACGAGCGGCATCAAAGCACCAATCATTGAAACCTGTTACCATCTGCCCAGGCTGCACGCCTTCATACAGGCCTCCGGCTGCCTGCGATGCCGTGTCTGCTGTGTTTTCAGAAGCCAGCTGCGCAAACGCATCTTCACTCGCACCGTTTTCTTTCCACTGCTTTAAAAGTGCCTCTGCCTGCTCTTTTCCAGTCTTCTTGGCATCTTCGTCCTGCATGTCGGACACACTGACTAAAATATGACGCACATCAACCGTTTTCGTTTCATCGCGTTTCATGGGCTGAACCATGTAAACAACATAAAAGCTTTTTCCGTCATCTGTCTCAATCAAAGCTTTATCGCCGGCTTTCACTTCCTCACTGAAGGCCCACTCTGCTACTTTGCTGTTTAAATAGTTGGCCGATGTATATTGTACATTTTCCATCAGAGAGGTATCTTTGGCTTCCACGCCTTCTGCCGCCGTCTCCTGTGCCTTTTTAAGCGCTGCCTCAGAGAAGGACTGCTCATCGCTTATTTGATCAAAAAATTCCTCGGCGCTCTTCTTAGCCTCCTCGGCTGTCACCCCAAGGCTTGTCTCCGAAGGGTCTACTGCCTTAAAGCTTTCTACTCTAAAGCTGGTTGTTGTAAATTCGTTTTTATGCTCTTTGAAATACGCCTCCAGCTGCTCGTTTGTATACTGCGGTTCATCCGTTTTATAATCCTTATAAGACTGCGCCAGCAGCTCACGTTCAACGCATTGCTTAAATAAGTCTAAATTAAAACCGGTTCCGTAATTTTTCGCCAGATAGTCATCAACCTTCTGTCCATTGGTATCTGCCGCCTGCTTTACCTGCTCCAGCAGCTCGTCTACCTTTTTTTGCTCCTCTTCGGGCAGCATATATCCGTTTTTCTCTGCCTCTGATGCCAATACGACGATCTGTGTCAGCTGTGTAATGGCATTATCGCTGAAATATTCTGCATAGGTCTGATCTTCAGACATATCCTGACTTTTTAAAGAGCGGTTTAAACTAATCGGCACATTTTCCTCTCCCACATATGACACCATCGTCTGATAGTAATTGCTGAAGGAGGTTTGATAATAATAACTGTATTCAGCTGTACTGATCTTTGTATCGCCAATTGTAACCGCTGTGAGCCATCTCTTGGTTATTGCCAGTTGCGGTAAAATAAGCGCTGCAATTAAAAGAACTGCTACCGCTGCTACAGCAGTGATCTTGAGTTTCTGCTTGGTTTTATACTTGATTTTCGCATTCGCTCTTTTACGATTTAATTCTCGTCTCTTTTGAGCTTCTTTTCTTCTCTGATCAATCTTGGATTGCGTATCGGACATGGTCTTACCAACCTTTCAATCTAGTATCGATCTGCTCTTTTAAAAGGGCAGATTGCTATAAGCATTATAGCACCATCCGTTTTAAAAAGCAATGTTACATCCCTAAAATCTGACAAATCGCTAATGTAACCGCCGCCGCCACGCTCCCCTGCAGTATCTTTAGACCCATATAACGCCCAGCCGCAACCGGTGCTTTCTCTGCTGCTGAAAGGCTTTGCAGAATGACACATATTCCGGAAAAGTTTAATATAAAACTACATCCTGTCAGCTTCCATTTTATAGATAACCTAGACGCTGCCATCAGCTGCAGACCGTTTGTCATTTCTAAAAGACCGCCCAGATACCCGGGCACCCACTGAAGGATCACAGAAAAAAGCGCAATAAAACCGGCTATTTTTAACATGAGCTCTGCCGCACTCCCTACAGCATCTCCTAACAATCGTCCGATGCCGGGCTGCGGCAAGGCTGCCTGCATCGTTCGATTTTCCCGCTCTGCGGGATAGCGTTTGCCCTGAAGTTTTGTTCGTCTATGTGTGAAGAGCCAGGAGAGGCTGGCAGAGACTGACCACTGAATAAAGAGCAGCATATAACCATATGTAACATTTTGTAAAAGACCGACTCCGAGTGTACCGATGACAAAAAGAGGCCCTGCCATATTGCAAAAAGCGGCCAGTGCTGTTAATTGATTTTGGGGAATTTGCTTTTTCTCAAAGAGCTGGGCCGCTGTCATACTGCCCACCGGATATCCTGAAATCATGCCGCTGATAAAGGTAAACAGACGGGGCGGCAGATGAGAAAAGTTCTGCAGCTGAAGCAGCAGATGAATACAGGTCACAAAGGGAAACTGTGAGGGCAGTACAACCTGATACCATAAAAGAAGGCCTTGCCTGACTCCTTGCATGGCTTTTGCCGGCTGCAGCATCAAGAATACTAAAAAAAGAATCACACCTGTGACAAGCATGATTCTTTTCTTTACTCTGAACATCATAACCGCCTCCAAAGACTTTGATTTACTGTATGCCTTCAGAAGTTTCTTTATGCCATTATTCAGTTTATTTTTATGTATGCAAATAGCTGGCTGCATACATGCCATCGTAAAATTGCACACAGCCCTGTACGCACTTTCTCTAAATGAGTCAATGTTATGAACGATTTTAATCTCTGTGAATATTCAGCTCTTTGCGGTTCTGCTGCAAAATACGGCTTTTTTGCTCGATGACTGCTGAGAAATCCTTTGCCTTTGCATCGATCGTACCAATGACTTCATACAGACGCTCATGCGTAAAGCTGGTAAGCTGCTTCATCTGGTCATCAATCTGCATGAGCAAATCATCCGCATATTCTTTAGCGCCCATGCGCATATCCTTAGAAACACGTTTTGCATTTTCCACAATTTCTTCGGCCTGCGCATATGCTTTGCGGGTTACCTCATGCTCATTGATCATCTTAGCCCGTTCTTCTTCGGCCTCTTTGATTTTGCTCTCTGCTTCACGCTGCGCTTCTACAATAATACGATTTTTCTCTTCTAATACCCATTTTGACTGTTCAATTTCAGTAGGCATTTTCAGACGGATATCCGTAATCAAATCAAAAAGCTCTTCCCGATCCACCAATACTTTATCACTAAAAGGAACCGATTTGGCCTGTTCTAAAATTTCTTCAATGCTCGCTAAAATCTCTTCAATTTCCATCTGCCGATCCATAATGCTACCTCCTGAATTGATATATCTTCTCTAGTGCCTTTCTGGGAACAAAATGTTCCACATCCCCGTTATGCCGCAAAATATCTTTTACGATCGTCGAACTGATAAAAGAGTACTGCACGTTCGTGGTCAAAAAAACTGTCTCCATCTCCGAATACAAATTACGATTCGCCTGTGCCATCTGCAGCTCATATTCAAAGTCGGTTACCGCCCGCAACCCCCGAATGACCATCGTGGCCCCTTCTTGCCGCAGAAAATCTACTAAAAGTCCTTCAAAGGGACGTATCTCGACGTTCGATACATGTGCTGTAGCCTCTTGCAATAATTCAATGCGCTGCTGCACCGAAAACATTGGATTTTTCGTACCATTTAACAGGACTCCCACAATCAGCTTATCAACAATCTTAGCTCCTCGCTCGATAATGTCTAAATGCCCCAGGGTAACCGGATCAAAACTTCCCGGATATACTCCAACCCGCATGCGCTACTCTCTTTCTACTCTAAAGCCAGCCGAAAAAATGAAAACTTTGTAGTCTTATACGTCTTTTCTTTAACCAGTTGCAGCCCTACAGCAGCTATCTCTGTTTCAGAAGAAGATTCTACAATCAAAATACCTTCCGGCTTTAATAGTTTATATTCTGAAATCATGGTACAGATCTTATCCTCCCATCCTTTTTGATAAGGAGGATCCATAAAAATAATATCAAATGTACGGTTTTCTTGATAGAGTTTCTGCAAAACCCTTTCTACTGAAAAGGGCCATACCTTTGCTTTTTTCTCCATCTTCAAATTCTTAAGATTAGACATAATACAGGAAATTGCTTTTGAATCTTGCTCTGCCGAATCCAAGCTTTTGGCCCCTCTGGACAGCGCCTCAATTCCGATTCCGCCGCTTCCCGCAAATAAATCCAAAAATTCCGCCTGCGGTACTTCAAACTGAATCATACCAAACAACGCCTCTTTTAAACGATCTGTCGTTGGTCTTGTATTCATCCCTTCCGGTGTCAAAAGCTTACGCCCTTTGGCACTTCCCGCAATGACTCGCATCATAAATGATAAGATCCTTTCTGTCCTACGAAAAGAAAAGGTACCATTGACCTCTTTCTTTTATTTTATAGATTATTTTCTAAATGTCAAGAATCGCGAACAAAAAATTACAAATATTTTACGATTTCTTTCTATATCCAGAAATTGTCACTTATAAAAGTGATAAAAACGCGCATTCTATTAGCGAACTCAAAACCGAAATTCAATTCCGGGCTTTGAGATTCAAAACGGTTTCCCGCTGATTCTCTCAGCCCGGAACCGAAAATACTATTTATTATTTTGGAGGAAATGATTATGTCTAGCAAATCTAAAAAAGCAGTTCCTGAAGCCAGCCAGGCTATGGAGCAGTTCAAGTATGAAGTAGCCAACGAGATTGGCGTTCCGTTGAAACAGGGTTACAACGGAGACCTGACTTCCGCTCAGAACGGTTACGTTGGCGGATATATGGTTAAGAAAATGATCGAAAAGGCTGAAGCAGATATGGCCGGCAAAAGCGGTTCCAAGTTCTAAGTAAGCCAGCAGCGGGGAGTCTGCGTTTATACGCAGCTCCCCGTTTTATGATTCAATCACTGCTTTTTCCCAAAATGCCCCTAGCTCTTTGGCGATCCCTTCATGAGATAACTGCTTCAGATCCGGATCAGAAAGCATCACCGTCTGTGCAAGACTCTGTGCTTCTTTTAATATTGCTACATCCCGATACAGATCTGCCAGTTTAAAGTCTGGCAGGCCATGCTGTCTAAGGCCGAATACATCGCCGGCTCCTCTGAGACGCAAATCTTCTTCTGCGATGAAAAAGCCATCCGTACTGTCCACCATGATTTTCATTCGCTTGCGTGTCTGGGTTTGCTGGCTGTCTGTAACCAGCACACAATATGACTCTGTCTCTCCCCTGCCAACACGTCCGCGAAGCTGATGCAGCTGAGCCAGTCCAAATCTCTCTGCATTTTCAATAATCATCAGCGAGGCATTGGGGACGTTCACTCCCACTTCGATGACCGTTGTCGCAACCAAAATCTGCGTTTTTCCTTCAGAGAAAGCAGCCATGGCCCTATCCTTTTCTGCCGGCTTCATCTTTCCATGCAGCACGTCAACCGTCAGATCGGGGAAAATCATGTTCTGCAAAAAAGCCGCATATTCCACCGCTGAACGCAGCGGCGCTTCCTTTTCCTCTTCTGCCTCTTCCTCTACCATGGGGCATATGATATACACCTGATGTCCCAGCGCGATCTGCTTTCTGATAAATCCATATAAACGCTGCTCATAGGATCGATCCACACAAAAGGTCTGAATCGGAGTTCTGCCAGGGGGTAGCTGATCTACAATGGAAATATCCATATCTCCATACAAAATCATAGCCAGTGTCCGCGGGATCGGTGTGGCTGTCATGACCATTACATTAGGCATTTTTCCTTTTCCAGCTAATGCGATGCGCTGCCGCACACCAAAACGATGCTGCTCGTCCGTAATGACCAATCCTAAATTTTGATATACCACTGCCTCCGAAATCAGTGCATGCGTCCCTATGACCACCTGAATACTGCCATCTGCAATCCCTTGCAGTATTTCTTTTCTCTCTTTTCCTTTAATGCTTCCCGTTAAAAGTGCGCTGCGAATATGCATTTTTGTAAACCATTTTTGTGCTTCTGCCGCATGCTGTCTGGCAAGCACCTCCGTCGGCGCCATAAGCGCTGTCTGATAGCCATTATACGCTGTCGTATACATAGCAAGAAAGGCCAAAAACGTTTTTCCGCATCCTACATCTCCCTGTATTAACCGGTTCATAGCCTGCTCTTTTCCCAGATCCTGCTTTATTTCCTGCCAAACTCTTTTTTGTGCCTCTGTCAGCTGATATGGCAGCTGATGAAGCCATGGAAGAGATCATAGAATATTTTGGAAACTACTTAAAGGAGCACAAAGCAGAGTAAGGAGGCAGTATGATACTTAAAGCCTTATGCATCGGCGATAACAATGTAGATATTTATGAAGAACAGGAAATCGTATATCCGGGCGGAAACTGCATC
>CANOUM010000047.1 GCA_947570515.1 uncultured Clostridia bacterium | reverse complement strand
CTTATTTCCATACACCAATGATACCCATTATAAAAAGGAAGACCAATATCCAGTAAAATCAAATGCGGCTTATACATCTCCACTTCTTCTAAGATGTCACGAAAATTCTGCGCACAATGCGCCTGTAAATTCCACATTTCAGCCTGCTTTTTGATCGCCTCCGCAATACCTGCATCATCTTCTATAATTAAAATTCTCGCATTTTCCATCATTTTTATTCTGATTCTCCACTCGTTTTTTAGCTGTATTCATTATACTTCATCCTTCTTTTGATTTCTACTTTCTTTTTTCTTAATTTTAATTTAACAAAGGTTCCTTATCTAGATAAGGAACCTTCTCAACAATGTAAAATTCGCTTTATATCAAAAGGCAGCCTGAAAGCTATACGCTTTCAAGCTGCCTTACTAAGTCTAATTTATTTATCCTGTTCTTATGCCTGCGGACCGGCAGAAACCAGCGCTTTGCCAGCTTCATTACCCTCATATTTAGCAAAGTTCTTCACAAATCTCTGTGCCAGATCCTGTGCCTTCTCTTCCCACTCTGCTACATTAGCATAGGTATCGCGGGGATCCAAGATTGCCGGATCAACGCCTGGCAGCTCAGTCGGCACCTCAAAATTGAAATGAGGAATCGTCTTGGTCGGTGCATTCAGAATATCTCCATTCAGAATTGCATCAATGATACCACGTGTATCACGAATAGAAATACGTTTTCCGGTACCATTCCAACCCGTATTTACCAAATAAGCCTTTGCTCCGCTCTGCTCCATCTTCTTAACCAGCTCTTCTGCATATTTGGTCGGATGCAGTTCCAGGAATGCCTGACCAAAGCAAGCAGAGAAAGTCGGTGTAGGCTCTGTAATACCACGCTCTGTACCAGCCAGCTTTGCTGTAAAACCGGACAGGAAGTAATACTGAGTCTGCTCCGGAGTCAGAATAGAAACAGGGGGCAATACGCCAAACGCATCAGCTGAAAGGAAAATCACGTTCTTTGCTGCCGGAGCAGAAGAAACTGGACGAACAATCTTCTCGATATGATTGATCGGATAGGATACACGAGTATTTTCTGTAACGCTCTTATCATCAAAATCAATATTGCCTTCTGCATCCAGCGTTACATTTTCTAATAATGCATTGCGCTTAATTGCATTGTAAATATCAGGCTCAGACTCCTTATCAAGGTTAATTACCTTTGCGTAGCATCCGCCTTCAAAGTTAAATACGCCATTATCATCCCAACCATGCTCATCATCACCGATCAGCAGACGCTTAGGATCTGTAGACAGCGTTGTTTTACCCGTACCGGAAAGTCCAAAGAAAATCGCTGTATTCTCACCGTTCATATCAGTATTAGCTGAGCAGTGCATAGAAGCAATTCCTTTAAGCGGCAGATAATAGTTCATCATAGAGAACATACCTTTTTTCATCTCACCGCCATACCAGGTGTTTACGATAACCTGCTCACGACTGGTAATATTAAACATAACAGCTGTCTCTGAGTTCAGGCCCAGCTCTTTGTAATTTTCAACTTTAGCCTTGGAAGCATTATATACAACAAAATCAGGCTCAAAGCTTGTCAGCTCCTCTTCCGTAGGCTGAATAAACATATTTTTAACAAAATGAGCCTGCCATGCCACTTCCATAATAAAACGAATTGCCATGCGAGTATCTTCATTAGCACCGCAGAATGCATCCACAACGAACAGCTTCTTATTAGAAAGCTCCTTCAGAGCAATCTCTTTTACAACGTTCCATGCCTCTTCGCTGGCCGGATGATTGTCATTCTTATATTCATCGGAAGTCCACCATACAGTATCCTTGGAATTTTCATCCATGACAATAAATTTGTCCTGAGGAGAACGTCCGGTATAAATACCAGTCATTACATTAACGGCACCAAGCTCGCTGACCTGTCCCTTTTCAAACCCTTCCAGATCCGTTTTGGTCTCTTCTTCAAATAACAATTCGTAAGAAGGATTATGAACAATCTCCGGGGTTCCTGTGATGCCATACTTACTTAAATTGATTTCTGCCATTTTACATTTAACCTCTTTCTTAATAGAATATCGTTAATCGGTAACACACTGCGCCCTGCCTTAACAAAGCAGTGACAGGAGAAAATATGCCAATCTCCTCTAGCGTATATTATACAAGATAAAATCATAAAATCAAGAAAAATCTTTTAAAATTTCAATTTTGTCCATTTAAAATGCAAGTTAATCTAAATTCCCCTGCATTTTCTGTTTATTGGTGCCGATACATTCTTGTGAGTCCCTCCTCACCATCTCCTTGCACCATACATAAAAACTCCCAGCCATATCGTTCGTAGAATCCGATATGATCTGTAATCAAATACAAGGTATCCACCTGCTTTTCTTTCATATCTCTGCAAACCAGATTCAACATCTGACCGGCAATTCCCTGCTTACGATATGCTTCCTCCACATAAACAGCGCATACATTCGGCGCCAGATCTTTCCGATCATGAAAGTCATTTTCAATCACACCCAATCCCGCAATAATCCTGCCATGTTCAATCATGACATACCATTGCGGCACTGCCGCCCGGTTTAACAAACACTCCTGCATGCTTTCCAGATAAGCACTTTCAGGAATATGCCATTTGTCGTGAAACCACTGTGCAGCCTCCTGAAGCAGCTCCGCATGTTCCCTAAGTTTTAGCCAAAATCTGGTCTTTTCTCTTCGGATTCCCCGGTATGGTCCATCCTCACAGAAACCACAGGCCTGATACCCCTGCGCTTCGTAATATGCATTAAGTGTTTCATTATTTACCTCACAATCCAGCCGCACAGCGGCAAGCCCTTGCTTATAAGCTGCCTTATCTACATATTGCAGCAAGGCTGCCCCTACGCCTCGATAAGCAGAATCTGACACCAGATGGTGAACATACAGCGCCTCCTGACCTTCCGGCCATCGCTCATCTTTTTTGAAAACAGCAGCAGCGCCTACAATCTTTTCTTCTATCACGGCAACAATAAAAAATTCACTATGATCTAAAAAATAGGATCTGGGATATGCTTCTAAATATCCGGTGTGATTCCACTGCTTTAACTTCTTCTGATCCATCCAGTCCATGCGCTTTTTTATGAGGGATATGACGGCATCCATATCCTCTGGGCAAGCTTTTCGAATATAAAGCATTATTAATTTACCTCCTCTAACCAGTGCTCTACTAAATGGATAAAAGCTTCTGCTTCTGCCTCCTGAAGAATATTCACCGGATGAAACCGATCACTTTTGGTATTTTTAGCCTTTACCTCTAACGTCAAAATTTCCTTTTGGCTTTGATCATATAAAGTCATCCAGCCTTCTCCTTTCTTACCGGCAATCTTGGCTAAGGACTCTTTTTTGATACAAAATGAATCTTTATACCGAATCTCCCGGTTTTCACACAAAAGCGGTACGTCATACATTTCATTCCACGAAAAGGCAATCGCATAGGACCAGTAGCGCGTAATCGTGCGTTTACCTCGATATTCCTTCTTTTCCAAGCAGGCATAGGCTATATGATAATTTCCCCACTGCTGCGGTAAAATCGTCTTAAAAATGTTTTGAATCCGCTCTTTATCTTTTCCGGTCGAAGCCTTTTTTAAATTGATTCTCTCTCTCACCCATACATAAACCACGACCACGGCAATGATGACGCCCCACCCCAGGGCAATCTGCTGCCAAGAATATTCCATTGTGATTCCTCCCTATACCTGCGTCCACTCTTCTTCTTTTTTAGCGGCCCATGCCTTCTCTTTCTTATATTTCCGGATAAACAAGAAGACTGCTAAGGCAATAATCAAAAGACCTATCCCTGCCATGACATAAACCGTTGTTACATCCGCCGGTCCTTCCAGAACCAAAAGCTTACCCTGGGTTGTCTGTATAATCGTTTCAATATCCTGATCACTGTATTGCCATTCTTTAAGCTGCTTTCTAAACGCAGCCTCCAGACCTTTCAAATTTTCCTCCATTTCAACGGCCACTCCATTAAAATGCAAAACCGTCTGGGGACTTGCTCCGCCCTCCAAATACGCATACGTTTCGTCCGTAATCTGATCCATGATCTGTTTATCTGCTTTGCGGACATATATGGCCGCCAGTCCAGAGTCCCCTACCGGAATGACATAATAATATCCTGCTGTCTTGGAGGCTGTGCGATAGTCCTCGTACTGTGTATATGTTGATTGTGTTGCAAACTGCCCCAGACTATAGTATATATCTCCTTGCACATGATCTCCCTCTTCGAGTCCTTCGCTTAAGACTTCATCATAATTATGCGCCGGTTTCAAAAGCTGCAGCACATGCCCTTTCTGGATGGTCATTCCAAAAAAGATTCCTCCAAATAATAATAACATCAAGTTTGCGATAGAAAAGCCTCTTAATAATGCTTTCATTTTGATCTCCTTTCTTCATTTACCCAAAAAGAACCTTGAAAGATTCGCTCCTTTCAAGGCTGTAATGATCGTTTTTCTTCTGACCGTTATGATCAGTATATCATTTTCTAACTCTGATTTCAATCGCTGTTTATATCCTTCACTATGTATTTCATCTCTACTTCATTTTCTATAGCTTCTCCCGTCTCAAAAAAACCAAAGGATGCATATAAATCTCTCGCAACCTGATTCGTCGATTCATATGCCGTATACACTTCTTTCACGTTAAAACGCTCTATTAAATGCTGAATACCAAGTTTCAAAGCTGTTTTGCCATAGCCACGCTTCTGATATCTTTCATCAATCATCAATTTCCACAGAGTATATTGATTCTTAGCCTCATAGTATCCCAGCATAATAAATCCAACCATAACCTCATTGGCATAAATAGCGAAAGGAAACGCGGTTTCATAGTATACCCATGCCTGAGCTAAAGCATGGACTGTTGTTGAGACAAAATTTTTTTGATCATCAGCAACTCTCAGTTCCAAACATTCTTCATAATTATCTTTTGTAATTTTTCTTAATTCAATCATGATACTCCTTCTTGACGCCATTGAAGTTCTACGTCACTCATTCATTGATATGATCAGCTCTGTCTCCCTATTATCAGAAATTCTGATAAATAAAATCCGATGTATCATAAACTGTACCATACATACCGAACACCAGTACAAGCGCTAACAATCCAAGCCAGATCATCCACCTAAAAGGAAGAATCTGCTGTTTCATCCAGACCCGAGCATAGCCATACCGATCCCGCAATATCCCCACCAGCAATAAGAATAGCACGCCTACAATCAGAATATGGATATCTCTTACCTGAATACCCATATTAAAAATACTTCCATCCAAAAAGATCCACGGATTTAGCTTTGACACAGAGTACCACAAGACCCGATAATGATTCATGGCATCTTTGAAACTGCTGGCCGAAAAGAAAACACAGCCAAAAGAAAACAATATGTACGTTCTTAAACGCTGAAATAGCCTCCAGCTAAAACTTGCGGTATTTATTTTTAACACATGACTTAGTTTTTTCAAATGTGGTGCGAATATCTCACCTAGTACCAAAAGAAACCAAAACCAGAAACTAACACCGATAATATACTGAACCGACCCGTGCCAAAATCCCATTACAAACCATAAGACTCCCATCCCAATGCTCCATGGAATTAGTTTTGCAGTCCTCTTTGAAAAATGCCTTTTCCCCCATTTTCCAAGGGCTTGCAAGGGCTGACTCTTTAATACCGGATAATAAATATAATCTCTCGCCCATGCTCCAAGAGTGATATGCCACCTTTGCCAGAACTCCTGACAGGTTTTTGCAAAAAAGGGATTTTTAAAATTTTCCGGAAGTCTGATATCAAATAGCTCAGCTGTTCCCAGAACAATATCCATACATCCGGAAAAATCGGTATATATTTGAAGCGGATATATCAATAGGGCAATCCATGGCCAAAATCCAGAATAAACCGCAGGCTCTCCCCAGATTGCTGCAGTCATGATGCCGATACGCTCCGACAGTACCAATTTCTTAAAAAAGCCCCACAGGATCCGCTGACTCCCGAAACAAATATTATCATAAGAAAAGCAGTGCCTTTCATAAAGACATTCCATCTGTGTATATCTGCTGATTGGTCCAACAATCAATTGCGGAAAAAAAGTCACATATAAAAATAATTTCAAAGGATTTTTTATAAATTTCCCAGATGTTCCTCCCCAATAGCAGTCAACTATGTAGCTGATTACCTGTGCTGTATAGTATCCCATTCCCAGCGACGCTGCAATGGGCAACTTTGAAATTACAGGTATAAATGGAAAGAAATGATGTAACGCTCTTAATCCAAGTGTCCAGAAGGAACTTCCCTTTAGTAAAAACCAAATGCAGACATTTCCAAAAATAGCTACACAGGTCACAATCAGAATCCATTTTTTTCCGTTTGGAGAGGATTTCATTTTCTCCCAATGCATCAGATTGGTTGATACAAATGCCAAGGCAGTAGAAATAATCAAAAATATGATTGTATATGGCGTTGCGGCAAAATAATAAAATAATACACTCATACAGAGCAGCACACACCATTGAGCCTTCTTTGGCACAACATAATAAATTGTCATACCAAAGAAAAGAAAAATCAAATAAATAAATGATGTAACGGCCATGAATCCTTCTTCTCCAATCCGTTGATTTCCGTAAGCAACGAGAAAAAAACTCAAGTTTTAAAGCTTTTCTGCGATCATCGCAATCGTGATCGCCCTTTTTTTCCTGAGCGCCTGTTCAAGAGGCATATTTCCGGCCACGGCACATATGTAATCTTTCACCTGAAGGCCCGCATCTTTGACCATTTCTAACACCTCATCTATCGTCGAAAACAGATAAATATGATCAATCGCAGGTGCATTGATTACCGTCGTAAGAAATGCTGTACCGTCTTTAGTTAGAAGAGATGAAATTTTTTCTAACATCTGCAATGGCTCTTCCACATGCTCCAGCACCTCTCCCATGACAATACAATCAAATTTCTCTTTTGCATCGAATTCAAAAAAGTTTTTTTGGAGAACGGCATACTTTCCTTCCATATTCTCTTCCAGTGCAATCTGCACTGTTTCTTTTCTTGCTTTATTTCGATACTTTATAAAATTTTTGCAGCCTTGTACTGATGCTTCACTGAGATCCACTGCCAGATACCGTTTAAAGCCGTCTTTTTCGATTGCTCTAAGAAGATATTGCCCAAATCCCGGTCCTATTTCAAGATACCTATCACCCGAAGCATTGCCAAGAAATGCTTCGAAATAAGAAAGCATTTCTATATGCTGATGCCAAATATGATCTGATATGGTAAGTCCACACATATATTTAGTCATATACTCTTTATTTTGGTATACTCGATCATTGACTTCTGCAAACGTAGAATGCCGATAGGTACCGTTTTGAATAAAATAGTAAGTTTCTTCCATAACCATTTCATTGATAAAATTATATGCTTCCGCCAGAAAAGCTAAATCGTATCCGCATTGATTCAAATAAAACTCTAACAATAGTTCTAACTCTTTTTTATAGTATGCGTTTTTGCTCCATTCTTCTAAATATGCCTTCTGAAAGCTACTTCCTTCCGATACAATATTGATAAAATCCTGCAATAATCCAGCCACTTTCTACTCCTCCAGTAGTTCCACCAATCCCATTTCCGTCATTAAAAATGCAACTCGTTTTTGAAATAATACAGCTTTTTTGGGTTCCGATACTAAAAATGCTCCCAAGGCAACCAATCGATCAATCTCTTTTTCTATCGCAGATGTCGTAAAACAAGTATGGTACAAATACTGTTTTCTCTTTAAGAAATTATCAACCACATCACCTGATACTAGCTCAATCTGTGTGCCGTCTGTTAACGATACCATACATAACCATGCATTCTGCAGCTCGTCAAAAATGCAGTCTGTCATTTTGTCTACCTGAAACATATTTTTTAACATTTGTTTCCCGGCTTCTATGTCTCTACAGGCGATTCCAATATGATGAAATTCCAACTCAGTTTTCTGCCCTTTCTAAGATAATCTGTGCCATTTCTCCTACATTCTTCATAGAGGTTACCTGCCCCATATCAAATTTGATTCCAAACTCCTGCTCCACAGCAACGATCAGATTGATATGCTCCAAACTATCCCAATCTTCAATATCAGCGGATGTTGTAGAATCATTTACATGAATCGCCTCATCATCAAATACATCTCTAAATACTTCATTTAATCTTTCAAATACACTTTCTTTTGTCATTGGGTTCATCTCCTTCGCTATTTATAATTATTACATGTTGTTTTTTCTGATAATTACCCGTTATTTCAAATTCCCAGACCGTATTTCCCCTTTCATCCTCCCGTATTTTCTGAAATCCCTGACTTGCATAGAAATCTTTTACCATTTCATTTTTGGCAGTAGGATAATAGTAGCCCACGATTTTCATGATTCCAGCAGCCTTTGCCCTTAGCACAAGCTCATCCATCATAGCAAATTCCATATGACGCTTCAGAACCCGGCAGCTCATCAGCCATAATTCTATATGAAGCTCCTCCTCATTTTGACCATCTATACGACCAATTACAATGCTGACAACTCCATTATCGCCAAACTTATCCCTTAGCTTTCCATACAGCGTAATATGCTTAGGATCCTTGGCAAGATTCTCAATATCCTTCTGACTGTATCTCTTGGTCGTAAGATTGAACTGATTGCTTTTATTCGTCAATTGAGCAATCCTCGCCATATATACCGGAATAAAATGTCCAATCTCAGCTTTCATTTCCAAGGATTTCAAATAATCCTCATAATTGCTGAAAACTGCCTGCTGCTGTTTTCGTTTCTGGTTTTCGCAGTACATTTCTGTTCGGCTTAGATCATCCTTCGATAAGGTTGTAGCTTCAAAGAAGCCGGATTTATCAATGATTTGAATATAGTTTTCCGCCGTTGTCATTCCGGGAACCATCACACCCGGAATCTGTCCCTCTATAATGGCTCGCTCTGCAGGATTATCATCTACAAAGACAAAGCTCTCGGGAAGCAAATCCAATTCCTTGGCTGTTTCTTCGAGATTGATGGACTTTGGTTGCCAATTCGCCTTTATACTTACAAAATCCTCAGGGCGCAAAATACTATCTGGGCGCTGCAGAGCAGCAAGCGCATTAGCTTCTTCATTTTTAGAATTGATCGTAAGCAAGATTCCTAACTGTTTGTGCTGTTTCAAGTATTGTTGAAATTCACTGTAAGTTTGCGCTATGGGAGTCTCTTGCCCGATTTCAATATTGTCAGCGCCGTCTTCTCCCACAATGCCGCCCCACAAAGTATAATCCAGATCTAGATTCAATGCTTTTTTATTTTTTCCATATACAGACTTGATAATATTGGCTACCTGAAAACTCAGGTACGGGATAGCCGGTACCGCGACTGCGTACTTATACATATGCCAATAATAGGGTTCAGACCATCGATCGAGTCCATAGGATGCAGATAGGTAATTGATATCGCAGATATAAAAATTGTCATGTTCCTGGGCATAGTCATAAAATTTGCAGTTTAAACGTGTAACAAAATTCACCCATCCGTGATAATCGCTTGCATCCTTGTTTCCCAACAAACGATAAAAAGGATATTCAAAGTTATTTTGAATAACAGCACAACGATAAGTATGTATGAGTTGCTCCCACAACCCTTGAAATTTCTCATAAATATCATTTAATTTGTTATTAACAGTTTGTCTGTTATCAGATAGCATAGGAAAATCATATATATTACGTATAGAGGTGCAAATATATATCATATCCGGAGCAAACTCCAGAAGCTTCTGATTGTCAAACATCCCCTCCTCATAATATTGATTATACTCTGATTCATAAAATAACGGCTTTATTCCGTAGTTTAGCAGGAATAACTCTAAACTCTGCCGGATATCGTTTGTCGTCTGACCGCCTAATATGGCAATCTTTTTCACTAAAAAAGTCCCTTCCTCCTGCTGCGCCAACAGCTTTCTTTTAAGACTTTTCTTTTTTTTCAAAATCAATTCTGGTTGAAATGGGTATTCCAGTTCTTTCACAAAAGTTATGCTCCTTATAGTTTTTTGGCATTTCCTAAATAGGCTTTCGTTTGAGCGTCGTATAGTT
>CANOUM010000046.1 GCA_947570515.1 uncultured Clostridia bacterium | reverse complement strand
ACAGCTTCTCTGCTTTTTTATATTCACTTGTAACACATGTATTGTAATCCTACATTCTGATCCTCCTCTTTTTGACAATTTTCTTGACTTTTTGGCAAAAATTCTCTATACTACACCATATGGATTTATAGTAAGAACCTGTGTTCATATCACAGGCTCTTTTTATGTTATTTTGTTTTATAAAGTGAAAGTGAGGATTCCTATGCAGACCGCTGCCCCAAAAGAAAACAAAATGGGCGTTATGCCAATCAACCGCCTGTTAATTACCATGTCACTGCCCATTATGATCTCCATGATGGTGCAGGCACTCTACAACATTGTAGACAGCATTTTTGTCGCACAGATCAATGAAAATGCTCTCACTGCCGTTTCCCTGGCTTTTCCGGTGCAAAATCTGATGATCGCCGTGTCGACCGGTACTGGCGTAGGTGTAAACGCAATCCTGTCACGCAGTCTGGGCGCCAAGGATTCGGAGCGCGCCAACCGCACTGCCGTCACGGGTATTGTACTGGCTCTGGCCAGCTTTCTGGTATTTGCTCTATTCGGCCTTACCCTTTCCGAATTTTTCTTTCGCGTGCAAACCTCTGACGCCCAGATCATCGATTATGGCAAGACATATATGACCATCGTCACCAGCCTGTCTTTCGGACTGTTTGGCCAAATCATCGGCGAACGCCTGCTGCAGGCCACCGGCCGCACGATCTACACCATGATTACGCAAGGACTCGGTGCCATCATCAACATCATTCTTGATCCTATCTTGATCTTTGGCTACTTCGGCCTGCCCGCCATGGGCGTTGCCGGTGCTGCGCTGGCAACGGTGATCGGCCAGATCATCGCGGCGGCTTTAGGCTTTTACCTAAATCATCGTGTCAATGTGGAAATTCAGATCCGCTTCAAAAAGTACAGGCCCACCCGCACCTTGATCCGCGAGATCTACGCTATTGGTCTTCCTTCTATTTTAATGTCCTCCATCGGCTCCGTAATGACCTTTTGCATGAACAAGATTCTCATCGTATTTTCCACCACTGCCACAGCCGTATTCGGTGTATATTTCAAGCTGCAGAGCTTCATTTTCATGCCGGTATTTGGTCTCAACAATGGCATGGTTCCCATCATCTCTTACAACTTTGGTGCGCAAAAGAAGGATCGGATTCATCAAACCATCCGTTATAGCATCCTTTATGCCACCTTACTGATGCTTCTCGGCTTCATCATCTTTGAAGGTATTCCAGACATCTTGCTCCGGCTTTTCAACGCTTCTGATACTATGCTGGACATGGGTCGTGCAGCCCTGCGCATCATCGCGCCGCACTTTCTGCTGGCCGGTTTTGACATCATCGCCTCCACAGTATTTCAGGCTCTCGGCCGCAGCATCTACAGCCTAATCGTTTCCATCGCCCGTCAGCTTCTCGTGCTCCTGCCCGTTGCCTTACTGCTCTCCCTCTCCGGCATTCTGGATCTGGTCTGGCTCGCCTTTCCCATTTCCGAAATCGTATCTTTTATTCTCTGCCTTTTCTTTTTACGCCGCACCCTTAAAACTCTCACTTTTTAATCAGGAGGACTCCATGAACGATAGACAGCTCTATTATTTTACACAGATTGCAGAAGCCGATAATATTTCCGCTGCCGCGAAAAGACTCGGCATGTCCCAGCCCTCTCTCAGCAAACGGCTCGCCGAACTGGAAAACGAACTGGGGCTTCAGCTCATTGAGCGCGGCGCAAGGCGCACGCTGCTCACGGACGCCGGCTACTTTTTATATCAGCGCGCTAAAAACGTCATCTCCATGATGGCAAGTACCGCTGAAGACCTGCGGCGGTTTGAAAGCGGAGCACCCGCTATCCTGCGTCTGGGTACGATCTCCTCCTGCGGCAATGCCCTTTTGCAGAGCTGCCTGCTTGATTTTTGTCATGCCTTTCCCAATCTACAGTTTGAAATTTCAGAGGGAAACACTTATGAACTGCTTGAAAAACTCAAAAATGGTCAGATCGAAGTGGCTGTTGTGCGCACTCCTTTTAACACAACAGGACTAACCTGCTATTCAAAGGAAGACGACCCCTTAGTGGCTGTAGCCAGACCCTCTTTACTGCCCCATCCCGATGCGCGTTCCATCTCCTTGACGGAGCTCTCCTCCCTGCCACTGCTTTATTATCGGCGCTTTGAGCAAATGATTTATCTAGCCTTCCGCGGCGAGGGACTCTCTCCTACCTGTTTTTGCAAAAGCGATGATGCGCGCACGGCTCTCATGTGGGCTTCTGCCGGTCTTGGCGTTGCACTTGTGCCGCGCTCCATCAGCGCTTTGTTTGCTGCCTCGCTGGTCGCTCAGTCCATCGAATGCCCGGATCTGGTCACTTGCATGGCGGCTGTCCACATAAAAAATGCGCCGCTTTCTTTGCCAGCGCAGCACTTTTTAACCTATTGGCAGAAAGGAGAGCTGCATGAGCAGGAAGCATAATATCCGCCATCTTGCTCTGAGCGGTCTCTTCGCCTCCCTCCTTGCAGCCGGCGCTTTTATTAAAATCTCTCTTCCCCTCCAGCCGTTTCCCATGCATTTTACGCTCCAGCTTCTATTTGCACTGCTGGCCGGCTTTTTGCTGGGGCCAAAATGGGGAGCCGCCAGTGTCCTTGTATACCTGTTTTTGGGGCTTCTTGGCATGCCGGTATTTGCCGCCGGCGGCGGCCCCTCTTATCTGCTGCGGCCAACCTTTGGTTTCTTGCTTGGGTTTGTCTTTGCCGCCTTTTTCACCGGTATTTTGGCCAAAAAACAGCGCTTCCCTTCATTTTTGATGGCAGCGCTGCTGGGGATGCTGGCTTACTATCTATGCGGCATGCTATATTTTTATGTGATCAGCAATTATGTGATTCACATGCCGGTAACATGGAGCCTTGTCTGGATCAATTGCTTTGCTGTGACGGTCATTCCGGATACGATCTTGTGTGCAGCCTCCGCGCTGCTGGCGCTTCGGCTGCGCCCTGTGCTTAACCGGCTGTCATGATTCATAAAAAACTCGCTAAAGCCTTTTCTCTGCTTTAGCGAGTTTTTATTTTTATGCCTGTGCAAACTGACTGTGATACAGCTCGGCATAAAAGCCCTGCTGCGCCAGCAGCTGTTCATGACTGCCCTGTTCTATCACATGTCCGTCCTTCATAACAAGAATGACATCCGCCTCTTTAATCGTTGACAGGCGGTGCGCCACAATAAAGCTCGTGCGCCCCTGCATCATACGGGCAAACGCCTTCTGAATCTGCAGCTCCGTCCGTGTGTCAATGGAGGAAGTGGCTTCATCCAAAATGAGCATCGGCGGCAGAGAGAGCATGACACGGGCAATACAAAGCAGCTGCTTTTGTCCCTGAGAAAGATTGCCGCCATCCTCGGCTATAACCGTATCGTATCCTTGCGGAAGACGCCGGATAAAGCTATCGGCATGAGCTGCTGCCGCGGCGCGGCGCACTTCTTCTTCAGTTGCCTGCGGATAGCCATATGCAATATTTTCGCGAATGGTGCCCGCTTTTAGCCATGTGTCCTGCAGCACCATGCCATACGCGGCGCGCAGGCTGTTACGGGTAAGCTGCCGAATCGGATATCCGCTGACACAGATGCGTCCCTGCTCCACATCGTAAAACCGCATCAGCAGGTTAATCATTGTCGTTTTGCCGCAGCCCGTTGGTCCTACAATGGCGATCCGCTGCCCTTTTTGCACGCTGAGATTTAGATTTTCGATCAATGGCCGCTCCGGCGTATAAGAGAATGATACATTTTCAATTGATACGCGGCCGTCGATTTTCTCTGATGTGAGCACCTGCGCCCCCGGCACATCGGGCTCCTGCGCCGGCTCTTCAATGAGCTGCAGTACACGTGCAGCACAGGCTAGTGCATTTTGCAGTTCCGTCACCACGCCGGAGATCTCGTTGAATGGTTTCGTATATTGATTGGCATAGGTGAGAAAGCAGGAAAGCTGCCCCACGGAAAGCAGGCCGCTGACCGCAAACACTGCCCCTACAATGCCGACTGCCGCATACACCAGTCCATTGACAAAACGCGTACAGGGGTTGGTGATGGAGGAATAAAAAATGGCTTTCTGTCCGCAGACTCTAAGCTCCTGATTGACCTCGTCGAAGCGCCTCTGAGCCTCTGGCTCATAGCCAAAGGCTTTCACCACCTTCTGACCGCCCACCATCTCCTCGACCAGGGCGGTCATGCGGCCGCGCACCTGCGACTGCATCTGAAACATCGAGTAGGTGCGCTTCGCGATAAAACGTGCCACCAGCAGGGATATCGGCGTAATCAGCACGACGACCAGCGTGATTTTCACATTAACTGTCAGCATAAATACAATCGTCCCCACAATCGTAACAAAACCGGTAAAAAACTGTGAGAAGCCCATCAAAAGCCCTTCCGAAAATTGATCCACATCCGTGATCATACGGCTGATCATATCGCCGTGAGCCTGTGAATCCAGATACCGCAGCGGCAGCCGCTGCAGCTGTGCAAAGGCTCGGATCCTCAGATCCGTCACCACATGATAGGTAATTTTATTGTTGCACAAATTCATCAGCCACTGCGCCAGCGCCGTCACACCCGTAAACAGCAGAATCTGCACCAACAGCTGCCAGACCGCCGCGAAATCCACCTGCTGCGGCCCCACCACATAATCAATCGCATCACCCACCAGAATGGGCACATACAGTGTAAGCCCCACGCTCAGCGCCGCAAAACACAGTGACAATATCAGATACAACCGGTAAGGACGAACCAGCGCCAGCACCTGCCGAATTGTTCCTCTTTGATTCATCTCGCCTTCACCTCCTCCGTAAGCTGCGACAAACAGATCTCGCGATAGACTTCGCAGCTTTCCATAAGCGCTGCATGCGTACCGCACCCTGCCATGCGGCCATCCTCCAGCACCACAATCTGATCGGCATCCTTCACCGCTGATGCCCGCTGCGAAACAATCAGCACAGTCATGCCGTCTGTATTTTCTTTTAGTGCCCGCCGCAGGCGGAAATCCGTCATAAAATCCAGCGCAGAGGCGCTGTCGTCCAGAATGAGAATCTCCGGGTTTGCTGCAAGCGCCCTGGCGATCGTAAGCCGCTGCCGCTGACCGCCCGAAAGGTTAGCGCCGCCCTGCTCAATCATTTCATCCAAGCCCTGCTCCTTGGAACGAACGACCTCGTCTGCCTGTGCGATGACTAATGCCTTCTTAATCTCCTCATCGCTTGCCTGTGGATTGCCCCAGCGCATATTGTCGCGGATGGTTCCTTTAAATAGCTGCGCCTTCTGAGGCACAATGCCGATTTTAGACCGCAATTGTTCAAACGGATATTCTCTTACGTCAATGCCATCGATCTTTATGCTTCCCGCGGTTACATCATAAAACCGCGGAATCAAATGGATCAGCGTTGTTTTACCGGAGCCGGTGCCGCCAATAATCCCAATCGTCTGTCCCCGCTGCACCCCCAGCGTAATATCTGTCAGCGCATTTTCTCCTGCCGAATATGCAAAACTGACCTGCTGAAGCTCAATATGCGCCGCCTGTTTTGCCGCCTGCTGCGGCTTATTTCCTGCATCACTTAAATGGGAATGAACCTCAAAAATTTCATTGATCCGGCTGGCAGAGGCGGAGGCCTTGGTAAAGGTTACAATCAGATTGGCGAGCGCGACCAGCGCAATTAAAATCTGCGTCATATAATTGACGAGCGCGACGACTTCTCCCTGCGTGATGACTCCGTCATATACCTGGTGTCCGCCCTGCCAGACAATGAGTACGGTCGCTATATTGATAATCACATATGTGAGCGGATTTAAGAGTGCTGAAATTTTGCCGACAAAAAGCTGCGTTTTGCGCAGTGCCCCATTGGCTTCTTCGAAGCGCCTTTGCTCCTCGTCCTGCTTGGAAAACGCTCGTATCACGCGGACGCCTGTCAGATTTTCTCTTGTGATCTGTGATATTTGATCCAGCTGCCGCTGCGCTTTTTTATAATGCGGAATCCCTTTGATCATCACGCAGTAGATAACCAGTGCCAGGATCGGCACGGCTACTGCAAAAATCAGCGCTAACCTTACATTGATTGTAAAGGCCATGACGACAGCGCCGGCTACGATAAACGGTGAACGTAAAAAGAGCCGCAGCACCAGATTGACCCCGCTTTGCGCCTGATTGATATCGCTGGTCACTCTTGTCATGAGCGTTGATGTGCCCAGCTGATCGATCTCCGCATAGGAAAGACTCTGAATATGCCTGAATAGATCGCTGCGCAGCTCGGTTCCGAAACCGAAGGAAGCTTTGGCGGCAAAATACTGAGCAATGAGCGAGCAGCTAAGCCCCAGCACGCCCAGCAGGACGAGAATACCTCCCTGCTTTAAAATATACGAAACATCCCCGTTCTGAATCCCTACGTCCATGATCTGCGCCATGATGAGCGGGACAATCAGCTCGAAGGAAGCCTCCAGCAGCTTAAACAAGGGGCCGATCACGCTTTCTTTTTTATAATGCCTTAAATAACGAATCAGTTTAAACATATTTTTCTCCATATCATAACTTTAAAGAATAATTTAGCTTATATCATAACATATAGTAATGCTTCAATCAAGTCTTTTCTGATTCTGCTGCAAGCCTCATGCAAAAAATCAAATTTACATGCATGCAATTATCTTTTTGCGTACAAGGTGTCGTAAAAAACAGAGGGTTTCATGTACGCAATTTCCTTTTTTGCGTACATATCATACCTCTGACAGCCAAAACAATTGTACGCAATCCATGAATTTGCATGCAAACTATTTTCAGAATCAATGAAGCACATGTATGCAATTATCTTTTTGCGTACATGTCGTCGCCAAATTCCATCAAGACCTGTATGCATATATACCTGATATCCGGCTGGCTGCGCTTGACAACTTTTCAAAACTATTTTAAAATATGTGCGAAGAAAATCAGAAAGGATCTATATGCAATGAAACGAAATGTCTTTAAGAAACTGATCGCCTATTACAAGCCGCATCGCCGGCTGTTTTACATTGATATGCTTTGCTCGCTTGTCGTAGCTGTATGCGACCTGTTTTATCCCATGATTGCCAAAAATATCATCAATGATTATGTCTACCGCGACTCCCTGCGCTTCATTTTGATCTGGGCCGGCGCGCTGCTGGGGATCTATGTCCTTAAATGTCTGCTCAATTTCTATATACAATACTGGGGGCATGTGGTCGGCGTGCGGATTCAGGGTGATATGCGCCGCGATATGTTCCGGCATCTGCAAAAGCTTCCTTTTTCTTTTTATGATGAAAATAAAACCGGTACGGTGATGTCCCGCCTTGTCAATGACCTCATGGAAATCGCCGAGCTGGCTCATCATGGCCCGGAGGGTCTGCTTCTGTCTTCAATTATGCTGACCGGTTCTTTTATTATGCTGGCCTCCATCAATCTGTGGCTGACTCTGATCATTTTTATTTTAATTCCCTTTATCGTATTTTATGCAGTCAAGATGCAGCGTCATATGAACGACGCTTTTTTGCAGTCCCGCGTTGAGATCGGAGAGGTCAATTCCAACCTTGAAACCAGCTTGGCCGGCATCCGGGTCAGCCGCGCTTACACAGCTGAGGCACATGAAAACGATAAATTTGCCGTCGCTAATGAGCGCTTTAAAAAAGCACGAGGCCGCTCTTATAAAATGATGGCCTTTTTCCATTCCGGCACCGGCCTGCTTACCGATCTTTTATATTTGGTAGCGCTGGTATCCGGCGGCCTGTTCCTGTTCTACGGCAAAATCAATGCCGGCGAATACGCCGCCTTTTTGCTGTATATCAACATTTTTCTCAAACCCATCAATCAGCTCATCGCCTTGTTTGAACAGCTGCAAAACGGCATGACAGGCCTGCAACGCTTTGAAGAAATTATGAATGTTTCGGAGGAAGAAAACGACCCTCAGGCCCGTGATGCCGATCATCTTGAGGGGCATATCGAATTCAGGGACGTAAGCTTCAGCTACACGGAAGACGGCGACGCTCCGGACGATGTGAACCACATGGTCATTGACCATCTCTCCATGAATATCGAAAAAGGCAAAACTGTGGCTTTGGTTGGCCCCTCGGGCGGCGGAAAGACCACGCTCTGCCACTTGATCCCGCGGTTTTACGAGCTGAATTCCGGCAGCATTTCGATTGATGGTCAGGATATTACCACGCTTTCGCGTGAAAGCCTCCGCCGCAATATTGGTATGGTGGCGCAGGATGTATTTTTGTTTAATGGCACCATCCGCGAAAATATTGCGTACGGCAATCTGGATGCCAGCGATGAGGAAATCATAGAAGCGGCTAAAAAAGCGAATATTCATGATTATATCATGACAATGGAGGATGGCTATGATACAAATGTAGGCGAGCGCGGCATTAAACTTTCGGGCGGTCAGAAGCAGCGTATCTCGATTGCGCGCGTATTTCTGAAAAATCCGTCGATTCTGATTTTGGATGAGGCGACCAGCGCGCTGGATAATGCAACAGAGATGCTGATTCAGGCTTCTTTGGAGCAGCTGGCCAAGGGGCGCACCAGTCTGGTCGTGGCGCATCGTCTTTCTACGATTAAAAATGCGGATGAAATCATTGTAATCACACCCGAAGGGATCCAGGAACGCGGCACCCATGAGGAGCTGCTGGCAGCAAATGGCATGTACGCCAATTTGTATCAGTATCAATTTAGAGAATAATCCAGATTTGTCTGCATCGCTCGCAAAATTTTGAAGATCGTTCTTGACTTTGACACGATGTCATCCTTTATAGTGGCCTATAAGGAGGTAAGGTAATGACGTATCGCACGATCAGCGAGGTTTCTAAAGAGCTTTGTATCTCTGCGCGTATGCTTCGGTACTATGAGCAGATGGGCCTCATCCGGAGCGCACACAGGAAAGATTATGCCTATCGTGTGTATGATGAAGACACAATCCAGCGGATTCAGCACATTATTTTATTGCGCAAACTCCAGATTCCCCTAAAAAAGATTGACGCCATATTAGGTGAAAGCCAAACGAATGCGGCAGCGCTTCTGCAGGAACATTTACAGGCAGTGCAGCAAAATATCGCCCTCCTGCAGTTCACAGAAAAAGCGCTGCACAGCCTCATAGAGCAGTCAGGCAGCGGCTGGTCTGAGAACATATCAGATACCCTGACGAAACTTCTTCCTTTAAAAAAACATGAGCTTGGAACGAGTTGCTCCCGGACTCCCTCTGAGCAAGCGCAGCGGATTCGGATTATCATGCTTCCTCCGCTCTACGTTGCTTGCTATGAGGAGACCAGCGAAAGCCCGGAGGAACATGTTGGCACTGTACTGGATCAGTTCATCCGCAGTGAAAAACTCTATGAAAAAAAGCCGGATGCCCGGCTGTTTGGCGTTTCTCCTTCTTGCGAAGACAATAACAGTCCCATTCACACCTATGCCAACTGGGTGAGTATCCCGGAAGATACCAGCGTACCCTCGTTTTTTTCTAAGCACCGTTTTGCCGGCGGTCTGTATGCAGCCTATACCATTGATTTTCCTGATTTTCATGAATGGGAATTTCTGAAAACATGGGTCAGGCACCATCCAAGATATCAGATGGATCACGATCGTCTCTGCTTAGAAGAACATCTAAACTGGGTATATGCCTCATATATGGGGTGGCCATCTGATGGAATCGACGGAAAGGTGGATCTGCTGCTGCCAATCCAATCCAGATAAGTGTCTGCTACCTTTCTTCCTATTTTCAAATGATTAGGAGGATTGACTGGAATGACCGATACCGTACAATTTAAAAATGATCTGCAAAGGCTTGGTGTAAAAGCCGGCGATGTCTTGCTTGTTCACTCTTCTATGAAAGCGCTGGGTACCGACTGCACCCCTGATGCCATTATCGACGCCTTAGAAGAGGTCTTAGGCGAAGACGGTACTTTGCTGATGCCGGCGCTGACCTATGAAACCGTCAATGCCGAGCATCCAATATTTGAAAGCACCCAAACTTCCCCCTGCACCGGTTTGCTGTCAGCCGTATTTATGCAGCGCCCCGGTGTTGAGCGAAGCATTCATCCCACTCATTCTGTATGCGCCAAGGGCCGGCTTGCTCACACGCTAACCGTGCGGCACGCTATGGATCAAACAGCGGTAGGCCCGCACTCTCCCTTTATGCTGCTGCCCCTTTATCACGGAAAACTTCTTTTTATCGGTGATATTC
>CANOUM010000045.1 GCA_947570515.1 uncultured Clostridia bacterium | reverse complement strand
TGATTCAAAATGATGAGCCGAATGTGTATAGCCGCATGATATAATTTAAGTATAATTTAGGAGGTTTTGCCATGGGTTACTTAGGGGAAGAAATTAAAAAACTGGGATTTGGGTTTATGCGCCTTCCGATGAACGGAGAAGAGGTTGATTTGGAGCAGACCAAAAAGATGGTAGATCGTTACATGGATCTTGGATTTACATATTTCGATACAGCATATGTGTATATGGATGGTAAATCTGAACGTGCGATCCGAGACGCTGTTGTTAAACGGTATCCGCGGGAGAAATTTCAGCTGGCGACCAAAATGCCGATTTGGCCGATCAAGGAATATGCTGATTATCAGCCGATTTTTGATGAATCTTTAGCCAGAACAGAGGCCGGTTATTTTGATTTTTATTTGCTGCATGCGCTGGGTAAGGAATCGTTCCAAAAATCAGAGGAGACAGGCGGATGGAAGTTTGTGCAGGAAATGAAAGAAAAAGGCCTGATTAAGCATGCCGGATTTTCCTTCCATGACAGCGCCGAGGTGTTGGATGAGATTTTGACCAAGCATCCGGAGGCAGAATTTGTACAGCTGCAGATTAACTATGCAGATTGGGAAAGTGAAAATGTGCAGTCTCGTAAATGCTATGAAGTTGCCAGAAAGCATGGCAAGCCGGTTATTATTATGGAGCCGGTAAAGGGCGGCTCACTGGCGATGATGTCAGAGGAACTGGAAGCAAAGTTCAAGAGCGCTAATCCGCAGGCTTCCGTTGCATCTTGGGCGCTTCGGTATGCAGCTTCTTTAGAAGGACTGGTTACTGTGTTATCCGGTATGAGCAATATGGAGCAGCTGGAAGACAATACTTCCTTTATGAAAGATTTTAAGCCGATTGATGAGGCAGAAAGAAAGGTTATCAATGAGGTAGTGGAAATCTTTAATAAAGCGCCGAAAATTCCTTGTACTGCATGCAAATACTGTGTGGATGACTGTCCCATGAAGATCAATATTCCAAGAATGTTCAGCACGATGAATCATTACATGACATTCGGAAATAAAGAAGCTGACAAGAAAAGCTATGAAAATATTGTCAAGGAAGCTGGCCGTGCATCCCAGTGCCTACACTGCGGAAGCTGTGAAAGCCATTGTCCGCAGCATATTGAGATTATCAAAGAGTTGGAGAAAATTGCAGAAACCTTTGAAGACTAAGGTTAAAAAATAAAAAGGACCTTGGGTGGCTTACATTCCACCCAAGGTCCTTTTTGGATATATTATGATGCCACTTGCTGATATACTGAAATAGCATCCAGGATGTGATACGGCGGCGTTTCGTGAGAACCCGGAGCGCCGGCTGTGATGAGAATGTATTCGCAGCCGGCAACCTCGGCTAAGCTTGCCAGACAGAGACCTGCCTCATCGGTATAGCCGGTTTTTCCGCCTAGAATCTCTGGTGCAGCAAGACCGGCATGTTGCATGCTTTCGAAAAGCGTACTGTAAAAGGTAAAGCCCTCCGGATGCAATGCGGTAGGAGAAACAGAGTAACTCCAGCTGAGCAGTGCCTCACGAAAAGCATCATTTTGCAGCGCATAGCGCAAAAGCAGGCTTAGATCATTTACGGTCGTATAGTGATCGGGGCTGTGAAGACCGGTTGTATTAGAAAAATGGGTATCGTTCATTGAGAGCTCCTGTGCGCGTACATTCATAAGTTCGATGAAAGCCTCTTCACTGCCGGCGATTGCCTGTGCGGCGGCCAAACAGCACTCGGCGCCGGAGGGCAATAAAATGCCATAGAGAAGATCACGCAGGGAGGCTTCTTCACCGGGTTCAAAACCGGCCAGGGAAGCATCCTGAGCATATAACTCATCAAAAACCCAATCGGGGATCGTCACAATTTGCTCCAGATCTTCGCCAGATTCAACAATAAGAAGAGCGGTCATGAGCTTCGTTAGCGAAGCAGGATAGATGCGGCTGTCCTCTTGGTATGCGGCGATCACTTCACCATTTTCAGCATTCAAAAGAATGGAATGAGGGCTGTAAAGCTGCGATAAATCTAAAGGGATCATAGCAGGCTCTGGCAGAGGAGAAAGTGAAAACTGATTTTGGCCCATGGCCGCAGGAGGATCTGCCGCAGAAGAACGAGGGCTGAAAAGCGGCATGAGATAATAGAAAAGCATCGCTATAATCAGGAGCGGAAAAACAATTAAGAAGAAGCGGTATAGAGTCAAGCGCTGTTTCTTATGTGTATGTGTCATAGATCAACAAGGTTTCCTTTCATAAAGAATCCGTAGGACTGTTTGAGTATAACAATCATACGGATTTTTTACTTTAATAGGAACTTGTGAAATGATTAAGATATTGTTAAGATTGCGCGGGGAGAAGAATATGAAAGGCTGTGACTTCATTTTCGCTGGAAGCGGAAATCGTACCGCCGTGCAGGGTGATAATTTCCTTGGCAATAGCAAGGCCAAGCCCGCTGCCTCCTGTATGTGTAGAGCGGGCTTCATCTAAGCGGAAAAACTTTTCAAAAATAGCGGTTAATTTATGCGGAGGAATGGTACTGCCCTGATTTTGAAAGTCAATATGAATCATTTGATCTTCTGCATAGGCAGAAAGATGGATAGGGGTATTGGGATAGCTATAGCTGATGGCGTTTTTAAGAATATTGTTGAACACGCGTGCCAGCTTTATAGGATCGCCATGCAGAGTTAGGTTTTCGGAAACGCGCAGCTCGATTGTATTGCCATGAGCGCTTAAGAGCGGATAGAATTCATCGGCCATCTGAATGAGCATATAATCCAGATTGATGGTTTCCTTTTCTAATATGATCTCCTGCAGATTATACCGGGTAATATCAAAAAATTCATTGATCAGGGCTTCCAGCCGATAGGCCTTGGCGAGAGCAATATGGACATATTTAGCCTTTTGTTCAGCAGGCATGTCGGAAGCCTCGTCGAGCAGGCTCAGATAGCCAACCACAGAAGTCAGAGGCGTTTTTAGATCATGCGCCAGATAGGTGATGAGATCATTTTTGCGAGCTGCTTCTTCTTTAAGCAGCTGTTCATGGCGCTGTGAAGAGGCTTTGAGCTGCATCATCTGAGCGCAGATCTGGGCGTATTCTTTTGGCAGAGTGAGCTGCTCGGTTTCTTGCGTCATAATTTGATCAATCAACTGACTGATTTTTAACGACTGCGTTTTTAGTGAACGCCGGGACCGCCAATAAGAGGCCAGCATCAGCGTGCTGAGCCAGCAAAGAATCAGCAAAGGAAAGAGGCGGCGCAGCAGAGATTTGATGGCGATCCAGTTGGGCTCTGTAACATGATATTCGTTGCCCAGGTCATAGTCATAGCTATAAGACTCAAAATAGCGATCGGAAAGCCAGTTTAGAACCGTACCGTTTAAAACGCTGTCAAATAGATAGAGAATACCCATGCAGCACAGAAAAGCAAAGAAAAGAATGAGAACAATGCGCAGCACACGAAAAACAGGCTTATTAGGTTTCAATTTTATAACCACACCCCCAGACAGTTTTGATGTATTTGGGATTTTCAAAAGAGTCTCCCATTTTTTCACGTAAATGCCGAATATGGACAGTAATGGTATTGTTGCTTTTGGTATAGTATTCATCCTGCCAGATCTGATGGAACAGATCCTCTGCACTGACAACGCTGCCCTTCTGGCGCAGAAGAATTTCTAAAATGGAAAATTCGGTCGGCGTTAAAGAAAGAGGGCGTTCATTAAGCGTGCATTCATGGGTGCGGCTGTTTAGTATGAGGCCCGAGCAGGTAAACATATCGGTATCTGCCGGAGCGCCGGACTGATAGCGTTTATAACGCCGCAGCTGCGCCTTTACGCGGGCAACCAGCTCCAGAGGGAGAAAGGGCTTGGTCATATAATCATCAGCGCCAAGCGTAAGCCCTGTGATCTTATCAATTTCTTCTCCCTTTGCCGTCAGCATAATAATGGGATATTGATAGGTCCGGCGAATATGCTGACAGAGATCAAAGCCGGTCATATCGGGCAGCATAACGTCCAAAATGGCCAGATCCAGGGAGTGCGTATGCTGCTGTATATATTGGAGTGCCTGCGCAGCGGTATAGGCGCGCAGGACAGTGAAATTTTCATTTTCTAAATATACCGCGATCAGATCCGCAATTTCTTTTTCATCATCTACGATTAGAATGGTATCGCTCATTTTATATTCCTCCTAAACCATGTTCGAGTATAGCACACTTTAGTGATCTTGAAAAGAGAAGAGAAGGTAGAGGGGATGCAATCAGGCCTGAAAACGAGAAAAAGATATTTCTTTAAAATATTTTAAAAACCTCTTGACTTAGACTAAGCTCTAAGTGCTATACTAGTTAGCGGTGTAAAAATTGAGTTGATGATAAGGAGGAAAATATGGCATCGAATCATAGTACATTGATGACAGAGGGATCCATTCAGAAGAAGCTGATTGCCTTTGCCATTCCGTTGTTTTTGGGAAACTTATTTCAGCAGCTTTATAATACAGCTGATTCATTAATTGTAGGAAATTTTTTGGGCAGTGAGGCTCTGGCATCCGTTAGTTCCTCTGGTAATCTGATTTTTTTGATGGTCGGATTTTTTAATGGAATTGCGATGGGCGCCGGTGTGGTGATTGCGCGTTATTTTGGTGCGCGTGACAGCGAAAATATGGAAAAGGCGATTCATACGATCGTTGCATTTGGTATTGTCGGCGGCTTGGCGCTGACAGCCATTGGAGTGTGGCTTGCCCCTCATATGCTGATCTGGATGGGAACGCCGGAGGATATTTTAGCAGGATCCACATTATATTTTCGGATTTATTTCTTGGGATCCCTGCCCTTTGTATTATATAACTGCTGCGTAGGGATTCTGCAGTCGGTGGGAGACAGCCGGCATCCTTTATACTATCTGATCATTTCTTCAGTCGTGAATATCGTACTGGATCTTCTGTTTATTGGTGTGTTTCATATGGGGGTTGGTTCAGCTGCCGCTGCAACTGTCATTTCACATTTTGTCAGTGCGATTATGTGTTTCTGTAAGCTGCTGAGAGCGCCGGAGGAATACCGGGTTTCCATTAAAAAAATCCGTTTTCACAGATTTCAGCTCAAGCAGATTATTTATAACGGTCTTCCAACGGGCTTTCAAAACTCTATTACCGCATTTGCCAATGTAGTCGTGCAGTCCAATATCAATTCTTTTGGAAAGATGGCCGTGGCAGGCCACGGGGCATACAGCAAAATTGAGGGTTTTGCCTTTTTGCCAATTACCTGTTTTGCTATGGCGCTTACGACCTTTATCAGTCAAAACCTGGGTGCGAAGCAGTATGAAAGGGCACAAAAAGGTGCTAAATTCGGGGCGTTTTGTTCCATCATTTTAGCAGAATCGATTGGACTGATTATCATTCTGCTGGCTCCGCAGCTGATGGCGCTCTTTGACAGCACGGCTGAAGTGGTCGCTTTCGGTACAGGGCGCGCCCGGATCTGCGGATGGTTTTTCTGTTTTCTGGCTCTGACGCATTGTATGGCCGGAATCATGCGCGGCGCCGGCCGGCCGATGGTGTCTATGATGATCATGATGGTGTGCTGGTGTCTTATCCGTGTTACGTTCATTACTCTTACGATTCATTTTATTCCTTCCATCAATGTGGTCAACTGGGCGTACCCGCTTACATGGTTTTTAAGTTCTGTTATCTTTCTCTTTTATTTCTTTAAAGGAGATTGGATGTATGGACATGGCGTAAAGACAGAAAATTCATGAGGATAATCATGTTTTTGATTCCGGCGCTTATACTCGCGCCGATCATGATATATTTGTATTTTTATGCAAAACGGACACTGCGGTTTTGGGGAGCGCCGATAGAAAAAAAGTGGCTGCGCCGTCTCCTCATGGCCGCGTGTCTGCTGCTTGGAATCTTAAGCAGCAATCTGTGGAGCAGTATGGTCATGATCATACTGCATCTGTTTTTGAGTGCGGCGCTGATAGATCTGCTTCACTGGCTGATACATCGTTTTATCAAAGGCGCCCCATGGAAACAGATCTATGGCAGCGGTCTGCTGCCGCTTATTCTCACACTGAGCCTGCTTGGCTTCGGCTACTGGAACATGGGGCATGTGATACAAAAGCCCTATACGATCTACACCGAAAAGTCAATTCGTGAGGGGGGCTATCGCATAGCCTTTATATCCGATCTGCATTTTGGCCTGTCTATGGATGCAGAAAAGCTGGCAGCATATGCACAGGAGATTGCCAAGGAGCAGCCGGACATGGTGCTTTTAGGTGGCGATATTGTGGATGAGAGTACAACAAAAGAAGAGATGGAGCAGGCCTTTCAGATTTTAGGCTCTGTTCCCAGCACATACGGTACGTTTTATGTATATGGCAATCATGACCGCGCTTTATACAGTGCTGATCCTGATTTTTCACAGCAGCAGCTGCAGCAGGCGCTGACAGAGGCCAAGATTCAGATCCTTTCGGATGAAGCCGTTGCCATTAACGAAGAGTTTATTCTTGTTGGCCGCGAGGAAGTGACGTACGCAGCGTATAACGGCAATACCCGCACGCAGAGCGAGAAGCTGCTTGAGACAGTTGATCCTTCAGATTTTATTCTGCTGCTGGATCATCAGCCCCGAGAGCTGGAGGCGAATCAGAAGGCCGGGGTTGATCTGCAGCTTTCCGGTCACACGCATGCAGGCCAGATCTGGCCTGCCGGGTGGCTGAGCGAGGTGTTTCATTTTAATGAGATGACATATGGACAGAGGCAAATGGAAAGCTTTCAAATTATCGTTTCTTCCGGCATGGCCGGCTGGGGCTATCCGATCCGTACCAGCGGGCGTTCGGAATACGTGATGATTTCGCTGCAAAGAAAGGAAATAAGATAGATGCTGGATGCAATTTTATATCATGGCTCTGTGTATTCGATGGAGAATGGGCAGGTGTATGAGGCGATTGGCATAGAAGGGGATACCGTGCGCTTTTTGGGAAGCAATGAGGAGGCCGAAAAGCAGATGGCTGAGCAGAGGATTGACCTGCACGGCCGGACGGTACTGCCAGACTTTAATGAAGGACATATGCATTTGGCCAGCTACGCCTTTACTTACTGCAATGCACCGCTTTTTGACTGTCGTTCTGTGGAGGAATGCCAAGAAGCTGTGCGTGCGTATCTGCAAAAGCATCCAGAAGCGCCGTGGGTATATGCCAGAGGGTGGAACGAGGATTATTTTGCAGAAAAACGCTATCCGACGAAGGCCGATTTGGATGCAATCAGTGAAGAAATTCCGATTTTGATGGTGCGGGTTTGCGGACATCTGGGTGTATGCAATAGTGCGGCCTTTGAGCAGATTCATGCGCTCAAGGAGGCTAAGGCTTGGCAGGAGCAGATGCAGGAGGAAAGCGGACTGCTGTATGAGGGAGCCTGTGAGCTGTTTTATCGCATTCTCCCCAAGCCGACGCCGGCGTATGTAGAGGAGCTTCTCTTGAATGGGATGAAAGCCCTGAACGAATGTGGCATTACGACCTGTCAGACGGATGATTTTGTGGCAATTCCCGGCGCAGATTGGCAGCAAATGATTGCGGCTTATCAAAACTTGGAGGCCAAGAACCAGATGACGGTGCGTGTATATGAGCAGTGCATCTTTGAAAATTTGACAGGCTTACAAGCCTTTTTGCAGGCAGGATATCGAACGGGTCAAGGCGGAGAATACTTTAGGATTGGACCGCTGAAGCTGATTCAGGACGGATCGCTTGGAGCCAAAACAGCGCTGCTGAGTCAGCCGTATAAAGGAAGTAAAGATGAATATGGACTGGCAGTCTTTACGCAGCAGGAGCTGGATGATTTGATCGATACAGCGCATGAGGCGGGGATGCAGATTGCGGTGCATTGTATCGGAGATCAGGCGATGCAGATGACGCTGGAGGCGCTGGAAAAAGCGCAGAAACGAACGCCTCGTACAGACTGCCGTCATGGGCTGGTGCATGTGCAGATTTCGAGCCGTGAGATTCTGGAAAGAATGAGCCGAGGCGGAGTGATTGCCTATATTCAGCCGGTATTTATTGAATATGATATGGATATGGTGAGTGCACGCGTACAGGAAGCACAGCAGGAAAACATTTACGCGTGGAAGAGCATGGAGGAGCTTGGAATTTTGACGGTGGGCGGATCAGATGCCCCAATTGAGAGCTTTGATGTGCTAAACAATCTGTATTATGCGGTCACGAGAGAAAAACTGGCCGGCGGGCCGAAAGGCGGCTGGAAACCGGAGCAGAAAGTAAGCATGCAGGAAGCCGTCGCCATGTTTACAACGCATGCGGCAAAGGCCTGCTTTCAGGAGGATCGCATCGGACGGCTGCTGCCCGGCATGAAAGCCGATCTGGTTGTGCTTTCGCAGGATCCTTTTCTTGTAGATCCTCATACTTTACCCCAGATAGAAGTGCAGGCAACCATGATAGGCGGACAGATGGTTTATCAGAAGGAGAAAGCATTATAAAAATAAGTATAATAAAATGCTGCAGGCAGACAGGCCGGCAGCATTTTTGCGTTATATAAGGAAAGAGCTTACATCCTTTCGATAAGCCAGGGCAGTGCTGTTTCGAAGCGCAGTCCATCCCAATGACTATGGCCGTCTTCGCTGAGAAAAGGCTGGGTATTTTGGATGCAGAGCGCTGTGAAATCGGCCGCCAGCGTAAGAGCATGCGAAAGTGCAGACCCGCGCAGCAAAGCGCCGCAGCATACACTGGCAAACAAATCTCCGGTACCATGATAATGACCGGGAACGCGGGGAGTAAATACGGAGTGGAAGCAGCCGTCTTCACACAGACACATAGCTCCCAGCGTATCCTTTTCACCGGCAAGGCCGGTAATCACGACGTTTTTTGCGCCTTGGGCGCGAAGCTCTGTCAGCAGATCTTCAGAGCGCAGCGAGGGATCGTAAGCATAGCCAAGCAGGCAGCAGGCCTCGGTTAAATTAGGCAGGATGAGGTCGGCCCGGCGGCATAAGGCTTGATAGGCCTCGATAAAGGCCGGCGTAATGCGGCTGTACAGCGTGCCGTTATCGCCCATGACAGGATCGACGATGAGACGAGCCTGCGGCTGCTGCGCCAAAAAAGAAAGAACAAAGTCAAGCTGGGCTTGGCTGCCCAGATAGCCTACATATATGGCGTCAAAGCGGAGGGAGAGGCTTTGCCAGTGATGCGCGGCCGCTTTCATCTGCTCTGTTAGATCCTGAAAAGTAAAATCAGGAAAGCCGGTATGGGTCGAGAGAAGAGAGGTGGGCAGCAGCGTTGTTTCAATACCCATGGCTGAGAGGACGGGCAAAGCAATGGTAGAAGAACATTTACCGTAACAGGCTAAGCTTTGAATGGTCAGAAGCTTCATAAGAAAACCTCGTCATCCAGCCAGGTGCTGGCTGCCCATTCACCGTCATTGACAAAGACTTCTACAGCCTTCTGATCTTCTAGGATCTGAACGCTGCGGACCGTCGGAAATGTTTTAGAGAGAACGATACGGCGTCCGTCGGAAAGCTGCAGGAGGTTTTCCTTGATACAGACATAAGGCGAAGAAGAGCGCAGCAAAGAATGCGCCTCGGCAACAGGTTTTGTCAGCAGCCGTCCGTTTTCGATCTGAAGCGTGCGCGGGAGAGATAGCGCACCTGCGCGGGGACTTCCGGGCGGAAGAGGCTTTTGCCAGTGATACATCCAGCCAATCAAAATCCGGCGGCCATCTGGCGCCGATAAGGTCTGAGGCGCATAAAAATCCGGACCGGCTTCAATCTGCTGGTGATGGCGAGGTGTGAAATGCACGCCGTCAAAGTCGCCCATCATGAAATGCGTAGCATTTTCGGTTCTGCCCATATGGGAAAACATCAGGACATACTGACCATCTAAGAAGAAAAAGTCAGGGCATTCAATGACCGTTCCGTACTGTGCGCCCTCTAACAGGATGGATATAAACTCCCAATGAATCAGATCGTCAGAGGTAAATAAGAGCACCTTGCCTACACCGTTTTGACCGCTGCCGCAAACCATGTAGTAATGGCCGTCAATCCAGGTCACCTTAGGATCACGAAAATCACGGTTGCCACAGGGAGCGCCGCTGTCAACCGGGCATGCGCGCAGGAGGGGATTGCCGGCATATTTAGTAAAATGTATGCCATCCTCGCTCACGGCCATCGACTGCGTCTGGCCAAGGCGTACGCCTACAGAAGTATAAAATAAATACAGATTGTCATCCTTTACGACGGCGGAGCCGGAAAAGCAGCCGCCGTTATTTTCATATTCTTGATCAGGACGCAGGGCAATCGGAAGCTCCTGCCAGTGGATCAGATCGCGGCTGATTGCATGTCCCCAGTGCATGGGACCCCATTTAGGTGCATAGGGAAAATGCTGAAAAAAAGCATGATAATATCCCCGAAAGTACACCAGTCCGTTGGGATCATTCATCCAGCCGGTCTGCGGCTCAAAATGATACTGAAATCGTTTCATGCGAGGCTCTCCTTTCCGATGCCGGCTACGGTTTGCACCGTTAGATCTGCCAGAAGCTGCTCGGCCGTGACCTCCAGATCTTCTGTTTCAGCAGTCAGCAGACGAGGAGCAGCAGATGTTATATCAAAATAATTGTCCGACAGCAGCAAATCATGATTTGCAAAGTCAAGCT